>CAYMWD010000145.1:0-2983 GCA_964394025.1 uncultured archaeon
AATTGCACTACTAGTGGTGCTACCCAAACAAGTACTAATCCTATTATCGAGTAGGATACCATTGATTTTGCGTTCTCTCTGCTTTGAATGTTGTTTCCTGAGAACATGTAAAGGCCAGCCGCGATTGTGATGGCTATTATTCCAAGCAGGCTTACTGCTCCTTTCACAAGGTCATATATTTTGTTTATTGGCGCGAGTATTTCCTCGACTCCTGTTTCTGCCGCAAAAGCAAACGGCGTAAAAAGAAACATTAAAACCAAAATCATTGTACTTAACTTTTTCATTTTCCAAAACCTCCAAGAGTTGAAATGCTGAAACACTTGCCTTTTCGCTTTTATAAATCGATTTTGTGAAAAACGTCTCCATTCAGTTGAGACAAGAAATATAAAAATCACTCAAACAGCATTGTGAATATGGATAGGCAAACCCAACTCCAAATCAAAGTCGAAAAACAAATAGACTTAACAGACGAAGAAATGGACAGCCTAAAATATTTAATAGAGGAGTTCAAACAATGGCGACAACTCAAAAATACAAAACAATGAAAGAATTCGAAAAAACACACAACAAAACATTAAGCTTCCTTTTCGAAGAACTAGAAACAATACTAAACGGAAAGGTGTTCTAACAAATGCACGACCTAACCGGAAAAAACTTCAATTCCAACAGTCCAATGAAAAACTATATCAAATTGCAAGAACGAATGGATGAGATGCAAACAAGAATGAGAAAACTGGAACAAGATTATTTGGAGTTAAGTGTTAGGGTTAATGAGTAATAGGTTTTCTTTGTATTATGAATGTTCTGCTTGGGTGGTCTGCTGCGTGTTCTTTGAAAAATACACCTGAGTTTGTGTAGCGTTCTATTTCTCCTTTTTCCTGTAATTCATGCAACTTGCTTGCTAATGCAAATGCTTCTCTTTCCTCTTCGCTCAATTGTTCTATTGTCATAAATGGGTTTCGAGCCACTTTTTCGGTTAGTGCTGCCAATTGATTTCCTGAGTAATGTGCACTTCCCACTACCATTATTCCTCCGGGTGAAAGTTTTTCAAAGTAGTTTTCAAGCATGGCGTTAAGGTACTTTGGCGTTCCCAAAACAAAGGGTACGGCTATTATATCAAATTTTCCGATATTGCCGGGTTTTCTGAAAATATCCATTTGTCTTGCCTGCATTTTTCCTTTTTTTACCCGCGAAAATATTTTCCGTTTCAATGCAGGCGCATCACGAGTCCTATAAGTAAGGTCACCCATAACATAATTACTTGGTTTTATTCCTTCTTTTTTTCTAAGTTCTTCTGCAAGTCGTCCGCTTCCAGAACCAATTTCAAGCACCCTCATATCCTGCGGTCTTTTCCCAGTTACATGACTAACCGAATCTATAACATGTAGCAAACCAAAACGTGAACCCTTCCCTTTGGGACCAAGAGCCCTAACCTGAGTTCCTACACGAAAAGCAGAGTGCTCAACTTTTCTTCTAAAACCTTCATTGCTTGGTCTAGTGCCTTTCATCAAAATAATAAGATTTTTATAGAATTTAATTATTAGCATTTAAAAAAACACAAGAAATATTAACAAGTTAGTGTATTATAAGTACAGAAAATAAACCGATTGCTTAAAGGCAATTGGAACTTCTGATTGGATGCTCGTCCTCCGCGTATTTATTTTTCAGAAACTACAAACACAAAATCATTTTCGCGAACTCTTTCATTTACTTTCAATCCTACAAGTCTGCCTGCTTTTACTTGAGTAAAATCTTTGTGATTTATTTGCATTGATTCAAGAGTTTGTTCAAAATAAGTTGTTTTTCCTTCAAAAACTAATTTGTCACCAATAGAAATATCCTTTGAAAGTCTCACTTCACAAACCCCTGCTTTTGAATAATATTTTTTGACAACCCCTATTTCAGTTTTTTTTGTTGTCTGCTTGCTTTGCTGTCCTTTTGCTAAATCTCTTTTGTTAGGAGTTTTCAAAAAGAAACCAGTTGAAAAACCTCTGTTGTAAACTTCTTCAAGAGATTTGTTCCAGCCAATTATTTTAGATTTTGAAAAAGTTTTATCAAAAAAAGAATCAATAGCTTCGCGGTAACATTTTGTAACATTAGCAACATACGTTGCTGGTTTTGTACGGCCTTCAATTTTTAGCGAAGCAACACCTGAATCAATTATTTTATCAAGCACTTCAATTGTTTTCATATCTTTTGCTGAAAAAATTGTATCCCCCTGTAAATGAACTTCTTTTTTTTCAAAATCAGGAGCATGACCATCAAGAAAATAAGCCCTTCTGCAAACTTGTAAACACTTACCCCTATTTGCACTCATACCGAATAAATCATGGCTTAACCAACATCTACCTGAAATTGCAATACACATTGCACCATGAACAAAACATTCAATTTCAACATCAATTTTTTTAGCTGTTTTTGAGATTTTAGAAATCTGCCCAAGACTAAGTTCACGCGCAAGAACAATCCTTTTTGCACCAAGATTTTTATACTGTTCCAAGGCAACTGAATTTGCAACACTCGCTTGAGTGCTTACATGCAAACGAAGCTTGTGTTTTTTTACAAGAGAAATTACGCCCAAATCAGATGCGATTACAGCATCAACATTTGCCTTTTTTGCAGCACCAAGAAGTTTCTCAACACCTTTGAATTCATCTTCAAAAATAACCGTATTAAGAGCAAGATAACCACGAACTTTATTTTTGTGCAGATAATGCATGAGTTTTTTGAGTTCACTTGTTTTGAAATTTGTGCCGAGGTCACGCATATTGTAACCTTTAACTCCAAAATAAACTGCATTTGCACCATTTTTTACCGCTGCAATTGCATTTGTAAAAGAACCTACTCCAACCAATAATTCAGGTTTTTGTTTTTTCATAAGAATACTTTTGCCTGAAAAGTATTAAAAAGGAAGAAAATAAGCCGAATTTTTTAAAGAGACTCGTAAACAATTGAAAGTATAACAATTGTTTTTGCAAATGCA
>CAYMWD010000146.1:0-2974 GCA_964394025.1 uncultured archaeon
ATTCTTTTTTTCTATTGTTTTGTTAGGAAAATTAGTATTATTTTTGAAGTGATTTAATGAAGAAGTTTTTGATTCCAATATTGATTTTATTCTCAGGAAATGTATTTGCAGAAAATTATGCGTGGGATGCATTAAGACCTGTTACTGATATTGCAAAAGAGGTAGATTTACCTGTAAAGATTATTGTTTTTCTTTTAGCATTGTCAATTTTTGTAATTTCTTTTCTTGCATATCAAAAATCAAAATCAAAAAGAATTCTTCTTGTAACTATTGCATTTGCACTTTTTAGTCTAAAATGGTTTGTTAAGTTAATCGATTTGTTTTATTCGCCGGGTAATTTTCTTACAGATTCTTCAGAAAATATTTTTGAGCTCGGGATAATGGTTTCTCTTCTTGTTGCGCTTTTTTACAACAAATCTTGGAAAAGGGTTTTAAGTAAAAAATAATTTTGAGGGTGTGAGGCATGGATGCGCTAGAGCAAGCGCTTAAGTTAGATATCAGGAAAAAAATTTACGGGCTAATTAAGAAAAACCCTGGCCTGCATTTTCGTGAATTGCAACGAAGAGTCGGAATAGCTACTGGTGCATTGCAATATCACCTTGAATATCTTCAAAAAAAACATCTTGTAAAAACAGAGCGTGAAACAAAATTTCTGCGTTATTATTTAGTTAGGGCTGATTTTGAAGAAACAGATTTAATGGCTCTTTTAAGACAGGAGAGTATGCGTAAAATAATTGTTTTTTTAATGCAAAAACGATTTGCAACAATTCCTTCAATTTCTCGCGATATAAACCTAAGTCCTTCTACAACTTCTTGGCATCTTGATAAGCTTTTTGAAAAAAAAGTTGTGGAAAAAAACAGGCGCGGTAAAAAAACATTTTTCAAATTAATTGACAAACAAAAAATTGCTACTCTTTTAGTAAATTATCGAAAAAGTTTTTTGGATGTTGTTGTGGATAATTTTGTAGAAATTTGGGAAGAAGAGCTTTAATTTTTTTTTCATTTTTTTATTGTTTGCATTAATTTAGATAAATTTTCTGCATTTTTTTCAACTATTTGTTTTCTAAAAAAATACATGTAGAATGCCCCAAATAATGCTGCAAATAAATGAACTTCAAATCCCACTGGTATAGAAACTGAAACTGAACGTCCTTCTTTGATTATTTTTTGTTCTTGTTGTTTTTCTTTAATTTCAGATTCAGTTTGTTCAGCTTTAACAATGTCTCCTTGTTGAATTGCATTTTCTTTTTGTTCTTCAAGAATATTTATTTGATTTTCAATTGCATTTTGTTTTGATTCAAGACTAAAATTTATTGCTGAAAAAACAGCAAATCCAACAATGCCTACAATTACAATTCCTGTTATTGTTTTTTTTGTATTTGTTATAATTGCAGCACAAAGAAGTGAAACAGAACCTGCACTGCTTCCTAGTACTGCAAATTCTGGTGAAAATAAAACAAAAATAACTGCTGATACTGCTGAGCCTAAAAAGAAAAGTATGATAAAATCTTTTTTATCAAGTTTTGATTCAATAACAACTCCTGCAGAAATTAGTATAATTAAATTTGCAATTAAATGTGAATATCCTGAATGAACAAAATTAAATGTGATAATATTTTGTAATGATTTTAGTGAAAAAGAAAATAAGTCAACATTAGTCCAGTTCATGAATCCTGTTGACATTGAAAAATACATGAAAGCTGCTATAATAAGTTCTGATAAAAAAATCGTCAGAAAAGGAAGCTTTATTTTCATGCATAAAATATGTTCTTTTAGTATAAAAATAGCTTTTTCTTTTTAGTGAAAATAAGCAACTGTTGTAAGTAAGTATAAAAAAATGGGCATGGGCAGATTTGAACTGCCGACCGCTCGATCGCTGCTGCATTTTTACAATATCAGTCGAGTGCTCCACCAGACTAAGCTACACGCCCATTACTCAAAATTCTATTACCAAAATTTTATAAAACCACTTATAGGACTTATTTAGCTCTTTATCTAGCTCTTGCCTTGTTTTCTTGGTAAATTTCGATTATATAAATTGCTATAAGAATGCCCATATAGAATGAAATCAAAAGCCCAAGAACTGGAATTAATGAAGCAATAGTAAGAATTATTGACACTATTAATATTACTACCATGCATGCTCCGTTGAATAGGTAGTTTTTCATGCCTAATTGCATTGCTTTTATTGTAGCTTCTATTCCTGAATAATTCTCAAGAATCACAAAAGGTTGTGCAACAAGCATTATTGGTGCAATAAGCATTCCAACAATTATTGTCAATATTACTCCTGCGATAAGTCCTGTTTCTTGGAATAGCAAGAAAAGAGGAATTGTAAAAAACCCAAAAATAAAAATATAAATTAAACCAAGAATTATCATAAAAATAATGTAAGGGATAATTCTGTCAAATACTGCTTTTTTAATTTTTTCTGAATCGTGTCTACCGTCGTGAATTATTTGGTAATATCCTTCAGTAATCAGAATGTCAAAAAATGCTTGTATTGCAATTATTGTTGGAATAGTAATTATTATTGCTACAAGTATTGCTATTAGATTAAGCATTGTAATATTAATTGCTGCTAGTGCAAGAAATCCACCAAACCCTATTAGCGCAGCTACTGCAACGAGTCCCGCAATTACTGCAAAAGCCATAATATAGTAAATTACGCCAAAAATTAGGCTTTGTTTGGTTATGCTTGTTGAAAATGCTCTTTGAAGCAAAATAATAGGGCTATTCATGCATTATTCTATGCAAAGAAAGAAATAAAAGCCTCTGTTAATAGAATTTTTAGTTATAAAAAAATATCATTAGCCCCGTCGTCTAGTGGCCAAGGATACAGGCCTTTGGAGTAGCCTTTTTCTTTCTCTTTTGAAGAGAAAGAAAAACCCTAGAGAAAAAGAAAGAGAACTAGGGTTTGGATACGAAGACAGCCTGGGACCGGAGTTCGAATCTCCGCGGGGCTAATTTTTTA
>CAYMWD010000147.1:0-2961 GCA_964394025.1 uncultured archaeon
TTACAATTCCTGGATTTTGTAAAATTGTAGGCGCTTCTTCTTTTTCCTGCACTTCTGTGTAGTATTCTTTACACTCTTCTTTAAGTGTTTCATGGAATTTTTCCATATTTGTTTCAGGAACCCATGCTTCAAGAACAGCAATTGAATCCAATCTGTGCATATTATTGTAAGCTTCAATTCTTTCCAAACAAACTCCAAGTTCTTCTTCGAGTATATCAAGTTTTTTTGAATGTTCTTTTGCAACTGTTTTTAGTTCATTTTCAATTGTGCTGATTTTTTTCTTAAGTGAATTATTTTCATTTCTCATCCGGGTCATAATTTGCTGAGGATTATTTTTTTCAAAAGGAATAGTAGTTGTTTCAAAACCTATCTCATGTAAAACTTTATCTGCGTCGTTCTTTTTTTCGGTTGTAGTTGCAACAAAAATAAATGAATATTTTTCGTCTTTTTCTTTTGCTCCAATTACTGCGTGCGGGAGCTTTTCTGAAATTTTTTCAATAGAATCTGTTGCTGTTGTACCTATAATAATTGAAATATTTTCTGTTGATTCAAAAAGATTAGTAAGTTCTTTTGGAAAAGATTCAAGATTTGAAATTATGTATTCATTAGAATCAATTCTAGAAACAGCTTCTTCTAATTTTGCAAGTTTTTCCTGCACTATAGGTTCAATAGTGCTTAACTGCGCATTAACTTCTTTCAGAATTTCTTCGTTAGAGAGCAAATCAATTTCATGTTTTTCAGGTGCATCAGGGAAAAACATTTGTTTTAGCATATTCTCTGGTGCAATAATTTCTCTGTATTTATCAATTTGCCCTGAAACAGTATTAAGTCTAAGTTGTGTTTCGCTTACTTCTTTTGGGGTAAGGTATTCTTCATTAATTCCATCATCATTTATTTCTGTTTTTTTCACTTGGCTTATGCCTGTTTCGTGAAGTTTTAGAATCAATTCGTTCACTTTATTTTTTGGAACGATATTTCTCGTGTGGAATATTGTCGCGGTTCTGAACATTTTATTTTCACTTTTATTTCAGAAGTTCGGCAAATACTGATTCAACTGCTTTTGAAAAGTTTTTTGAAAAATCTGCTTCGTGTTTTTCTTCGAGTTTTTTATACTCTGAAAAAATAGCTTTTGATTCTTCTCTTGCAACATCTTCAGCTTTTTTTATTTCATCTTGCTTAAGTTTTTCTGCTGCATCCTTTTCTTTTTCGATACTGATTTTAGCCGTTTTTTGGGCGTTGATTAGTTCCTTTTCAGCATCTTTTTTTGCCTTTTCAAGCAAGGCTATTTTTTGCTGTTCGAATTTTTTTAGTTCTTTCAAAACAGTTGTACCATCTTTTGTTATATTGCTCACCAAACCAATTGTTTATAGAGAATCTCCTCAGGGAATGGTTTAAAAAGGTTTCTTGGCGTTTTTGAGTTTTTAGGGTTGTAAATTTTTATGCTGTATTGCGTGTTTATTTGAACATTTTTGAGATGGCCATAACCTGCTCAGCGAAGATGTCAATTTCTTCAAGGGTGTTATACAAATAAAAGCTAGCTCTAGCAAGACCAAGTGGATTTATACTGCTTACTATAGGTTCTGCGCAATGAAAACCACTGCGAACTGCGATATTAGCACTTTCATCGAGAGCTACTCCCAAGTCAACTGCATCCATGCCTTTGACCTCAAATAACACTAATCCTACTTGCTTTTTTTCATCGCACGGATTAAATATTTTTACCCCTTCAATTTCGCTAATTTTTTTCAATGCGTGTTTAGTTAATTTCATTTCGTGTTCATGAATGTTTTGCATTCCTATTTTTTTTAAATATTTTAGTGCTTCTCCAAATCCAATTACTTCTGCGATTGGCATTGTTCCTGCTTCGAATTTTTCAGGCGATGATGCCCACTTTGAATTTTCATAAGTAACTTCGCTAATCATGCTGCCTCCAAAATTGTAGGGTGGAAGTTTTTCAAGTAATTCTTTTTTTCCGTAAAGAACACCTACTCCTGTCGGACCGAGCATTTTATGTGATGAAAAAGCCAAAAAATCTGCGTCAATTTTTTTTGAGTTAATTTCAAAGTGCGGTGCACTTTGAGCGGCATCAACTAAAAATAATGCTTTTGCATCGTGTGCAATTTTTCCGACTTCTTTTACAGGAATTATTGACGCAACCGTATTGGATGCATGCGCTATTGCTACTAATTTTGTTTTATTTGAAACCATTTCCTCAAATTCATTCATATTCAAAGTGTAATCTTCATTTAGTGGTGCTATTTTAAGTTTCATTCCTTTTTCTTTGCATAATTGTTGCCAAGGGACAAGGTTTGCATGGTGTTCCAGTGCCGAAATAATTATTTCATCCCCTGCACTAAAAAATCCTTGTTTTTCTAATCCATGTGCTGCAAGATTAATACTTTCAGTTGCATTTCTTGTGAATATAATTTCTTCTTTTTTTGCACCAATAAATTTTGCAGTTTCTTCTCTTGCATTTTCATATTCTTGTGTTGCTTTTTGTGAAAGATGATGATTGCCTCTATGAACATTTGCGCCAAGTTTAGTGTAATAATACATTATTTTATCTAACACTTGCTGAGGCTTAAGCGATGTTGCTGCATTATCAAAATAAATTAAATCAGGATTATTTTTCAGTACAGGAAAATCAGTTCTAATTTTTTGTCCAACCATTACTTGTTCAGCTCCGCATCAATTAATGGGTAAAATTCTTCAGCATTTTTTGGCGCTACAAGCGCTTTTCCATTAATAAAAAAAGTAGGTGTTCCATATATTCCTGCATCTATTGCTTCCTGCTTATGTTTTTCAACTTCAGTTTTATATTTGTGTGAATCAAGGCATTCAGAAAACTGTTCTTCATTAAGTTTTGCTTCTTTAGCAAACTCTTTGTAAAGCAAATTTAATTCCTGTGTGTTTGGCTGTTCTGTGCATTCCAATTGTCTTGTAAAAAGTAAGTATTTATAT
>CAYMWD010000148.1:0-2956 GCA_964394025.1 uncultured archaeon
TCAGTTGATCTAAATTCTCTATTATCAATTGTCTGCTTTATACTTCTATAAACAATGTAATAATCTACTCCTGAATTTTCTTCACCATCATCAGGTAAATCTTCTGGTTCACCCCATGAAAGATAAATTGAACCATCGCTTTGACTTAAACCAAAAACATTAGTTGGAACTCTTGGACCAGTTTTATCAATCATTATTTTGTAATGGTCTGTACTGCTACAACCATCAGTATTGCATGCTGCAAGATGGAACCAATAAACACCGTCATCTTTATTTGAAAAACTTACAATTGTATTTGTTCCATTGCTTGAATCATCAGAATCAATTGTATATCCTGATTCATCATTTAATGCATATCTATAAACAGTTGTATTGCTAATTGAATCCCATCTAAATTCAGGATCATCGCTTATTTCCCATTCATTTTCTTCGTGAGTATCAGAACGAATAGTAGGTGTTGAAGGTGTACTTGTTGTAGTATAATTAACATTTTGAACTTTGCTTGTTTCAATGGTATTTCCTGCGTTGTCTGTAACTCTTACTGAGTATGTACGGTCTCCGTTGCTCTGAGAAGTGAAAGTGTGAGTTGTAGTTGTTCCTTTATCAATCCAGTTTCCTGAATCAACTTTTACTTCATATTTTGCAACTCCACTGTGTGCATCTGAACCTGAATATGTTATAGTAACATTATTTTCAGAAACACTTGAAGAAATACTTCCCGCAACAGGCACAGTTGTGTCCGAACCAAAGCTTACTTTTTTGCCTCCAGTTGCATTATTTGATAAATCTTTACAATTGTAATAAGTGTCTATTGAAGTGCTTGTAGTTTGACTTCTTGTGCCAAGATTACAGTTAAGGTCATTTCCTGCTGAAATTGCACATGCAGTTCCAGTTGAATCATAATTTCCTGCACCCCAATTTGTGTCACTCCATTTACACGAAGCTCCGCTTTCTCCTGCAGCAATAATAAGGAAAACATTCCCTGTTGTTTTTGACCAGTAAGGTGAAGAAGTATCTCCTGCAATACTTTTTACACTTGCATTTGGCGGAGTTGTATCGGTTGAATTAACTGTAAAACTTCCTGCTGTGCTTGAAGAACATTCGCTTGAATCACAAACAAATGCGTAATAATTTATTGTTCCGCTGTCTCCTGCTTGTACAGTATAATTACAAGTGTTTGTATTAGTTTGATAATTTGTTGCAGTTCCATTGTTTCCGCCACCTGTTTTTTGATCAACAATTGTTGCTGCTGGAGCAGATTCAAAAGTCCAATAACCATCTAAAATAGCATCCCCTGCATTCACTCCGCTTGAATAAATTTGAGACACTTTATTTGCATTAATATTTGTATCATAAATAGCAACATTATCCATTGGTGCACTTACCCATTTTGTTCCAAGGGGTGCTACTTGTGTGTCTCCAATTGTTGCTCCTGAAGAACTTCCTGAAGGGCAAAATAAATTATTCGTATCAACTAGTGCTCCGTTGTGGTAAAGTTTTATTTCACAATTAGGAGTATCTGACCAAGTAAGAACAAGGTGATTCCAAGAGTTTTCAGTTAATATGTTTGCTGAAGCTAATTCAACTTTGTTTCCTGCTCCTGCTGCATAAACAAGATTGTTTGAACTGTCTTTTAAAAATTTCAAACCTGTTCCTTTTCCATCATCATCAAAAAAATGGTGTTGTGTCCCGTCTGTTGTCCAGCCTGTTGAAGGCATAAACCAAATAGAAAAAGAACCTTTTGTTCTGCTCCAAGTTCCAACAGTCATTGAACCAAGAATTGCATTGCCTGATTTTCCCGTTGTGGTTGTTGAATTATAATTTGTTGATGTGCATAAACTTTGTCCAGTTGTACACCCGGAGGGTGTAACTGAATCAGTTTTGCATGAAAAAAGTTTTCCAGCACCTCCATCAGAATCAGTCCAATTTGCATTAAAAGTTACTGCACTTCCAACATTTACTGGGTCGGGTGAATCAGTTGCTAAAGTTATATTTGGCGCGGTTGCAAAAACACCGCATGCGATTACTAATAAAAAAAATACTGTTAATAGATTGTTAAATTTCAAACTAACCCCCCTTTGCAAAGCTAAAAGCGTATTGCACTTATACTTTTTCCTTAGTAAATGCTTTTAAAAACAATTGCGACGCTTTTTTCTTCATGAGCTTATTTGCCGGTCTTCTTGAATGGACAACTGCTTTTTTTGGACCTTATGGTTTAATTGGTTTATTTTGTCTTGCTTTTGCAGAATCAAGCTTTTTCCCAGTTCCGCCTGATGTATTGCTTATTGCTTTTTCATTAGATACTCCTGCAAGTGCCTTTTTATTTGCTTTAATTGCAACGATTGGAAGCACTTTAGGTGGGTTGTTTGGTTACTGGTTAGGTCATCAATTTGGTGAACCATTGCTTTTGAAATTTGCAAAAAAAAGACAAGTTGAACACGTGCAAAAACTTTATGATGATTTAGGGGTTTGGGTTGTTTTTGCAGCGGGCTTCTCACCTATACCTTACAAAATATTCACAATTTTCTCAGGTATAATGGGGCTTGATTTGAAAAAGTTTCTTTTAGCGTCCTTAGTTGCGCGTGGGCTCAGATTTTTTGCAGTAGCGACAGTAATATTTATTTACGGTGAAGAAATACGAGTACTCCTAAATGAGTACTTTGAAATAATCACATTTTTGGTTGCAATTCCAGTATTAATTTTTGTCGGATGGAAATATTATAAGCACAGAAAAGAAAAACACGCTAATTAGAAGCAGTTCGAACGCGATTTTATTTTTTTATTTCAGTAAACACCTTTCAGCTTTCTCAATTATTTCAAACGCCGTTTGCGACCGGTGGTACCGCGTGCCATTTTCGTTTGTACTCGATGCCACATATTTTTTTTATTTTAATAATCCTGATTCAGCTTTCTCAATTCTTTCAAAAGTATCTGTGGTAAACCAGTAGCCTTTATG
>CAYMWD010000149.1:0-2913 GCA_964394025.1 uncultured archaeon
GCATGTATCTTTGAAGTTGTGTAACACTTGCATAATCTGCTTGTCTTCTTTTTAGTTCAATTACAACTAATTTTCCATCTTTATCTTCTGCAATAATATCGCACACTCCTTTTCGAAATTGCTGTTGTTGATTAATTGGTTTCAAACCAGGCTCTATCATTGAAAGGTCTTCCATAAGCAAATCATTAAGATCTTTTTCTGACCCGCTTAATCTCAAATCATTGCTTTGTTCAATTTCATAATTATGGACTCCGTGCACATTGTAAAAAGTAACAATAAGTTTTTCCACTGGGTTTATTCTGTTTGCTTTAATTACAAATGTATTATCTTCAATATCGCATCCAATTCTTGTGCTCATCATGTAATTGGTAGGTCTAACAAGTCTATTTTGGTGTATTGAAATTGAATTGTCGCCTTTTATTAGAACAAGCCTTTTTCCTTTTGGTAATTTTGAAACAGCTCTACCAAAATATTCTACAAAGCAGTCCCCAACAACAACCAGCATATTTTTGTTTAGGATTCCTTTATCAATTTCATTTTTTGCTTCTTCAAATTCTAACATTAGAATGCCTCTGTTCGCTATTATTAATCTACAACAGAGTGTTTTTATTGATTTTCAAAAAACCATTATTCTATTAAGAATATTTCTTTCAGTAATTATTAATTAATTCATTAAGCGTCATAGGTATTATGCGTGAATCTGAAATAAAATTTGTAAAAATTCCTGAATTTATTCTCTCTTCTGGAAAAAAAATAAAAAATGTTGAAGTGGCGTATGAAACACATGGAACTCTTGATGAATTGAAATCAAATGTAATTCTTGTTTTTCATGCTCTTTCAGGGAGTGCGCATATTTCAGGAACCAATAGTGCATTTTCTGAAAATAATTCTTTTTGGACTGATGACTGTCATTTAGGGTGGTGGGATTCTTTTGTTGGTGAAAACAAGCCTATTGATTCGAATAAAAATTTTGTAATATGTATGAATATTTTAGGTGGTTGTTATGGCACAACGGGTCCTAATTCAATTAATTCTGAAACAGGAAAACCATATGGTTCTTCATTCCCTGATATTTCTGTTGAAGATATGGTTAGAGTTCAAAAAAAAGTTTTAGATATTCTTGGAGTTAAAAAAGTAAAATGTGTTTTGGGGTCTTCATTAGGTGGTTATATGGCTCTTGAGTTTTCGTTTTTGTTTCCAAATTTTACTGATAAATCTGTTATAATTGCAAGTGCAGCAAAAACATCTTCTTTGAATAAGCTTCACAATTTTGAACAAATTCTTGCAATTGAAAATGATTCTAATTTTTCAAATGGTGATTATTATTTTTCTCAAAAACCTACTCGTGGGCTCATGCTCGCAAGAATGATTGCTGCAAAAAGTTATGTTGATATTGATACTATTGCAATGCGTGCACGTGAAGAAATTGCAGATTCAAACGATTATGATTATTGTTACAAATTAAATCATCACATTGAATCGTATATGTTTCATCAGAGTGAAAAATTCACAAAACGTTTTGATGCAAATACTTATTTGAAAATATGCAAAGCTATTCAGGATTTTGATATCGGAAAAAAATATGGTAATGGAAATCTAAAAAATGCGTTTTCAAAAATAACTGATTCTTCTCTTAAATTTCTTGTAGTTACTATAGATTCAGATGTTTGTTTTTACCCAAGTGAACAGCGAGAAATTGTAAATATTCTTCATGAAACTGCTATTGATTGCACTTATATGGTTGTTTCTTCTGAGAAAGGGCATGATTCATTTTTGCTTGAGCCTGAAAAATACGGGTTTTTAAAGCAATTTATTGGTTAATTAATTATGCCTGAAAATAAAATCAATAAAGAGGCAGAACGTCTATTTTCAAATTTAAAATACTTAAATTATTCATTAGAAGACTGCAAAAAATTTGCTAGCATTATTCTTAAAATAAATAAATTAAAAAAAGAAAAAGATGCCGTGGTTCTTGCGCATTCTTATCAAATTCCTCAAATTATTTTTGGTGTTTCGGATTTTAACGGGGATAGTTTTGGCTTAAGCAAAGAGGCAAAAAAAACAAGTGCAAAAATAATTGTTTTTTGTGGAGTTCATTTTATGGCTGAGACTGCAAAAATACTTAGTCCTGAAAAAAAAGTTTTAATTCCTTCTCTTAAAGCAGGATGTTCTCTTGCTGAAAGCATTAATGCTCAAAATGTTAAAGCGATGAGAAAAAAATTTCCAAATGCGAATGTGGTCTGCTACATAAATACTTCTGCTGAAGTGAAAGCAGAATGTGATGCCTGTTGTACAAGTGCAAATGCACTGAAGGTTGTTGAGGCAATGCCTTCTGATGAAGTGATTTTTTTGCCTGATTATTTTATGGGTTTGAATTTACAAAAACGTTCTTCTAAAAAAATTCATTTGTGGAGTGGAAAATGTGTTGTGCATGAAAAGTTTACTGTTGAACAATTGGCTGAATATAAAGCACAATATCCTGATTTGAAAATTCTTGCACATTTAGAATGCAGGCCGGAAGTAGTTGATTTTGCGGATATGTCTGGCGGAACAACGGATATGCGAAAATATATTGAACAAAGCAATGAAAAAAGATTTATGCTTGTTACTGAATGCGGTATGAGTGATTTTTTAAGAGCTAAATTCCCTGAAAAAGAATTCATAAATCCCTGTTCTATTTGCCCATATATGAAAGAAATTACTCTTGAAAATGTTCTTGAATCTCTTGAAAAAGAACAATTTGTTGTTAATGTTCCAAAAGATGTTGCTGATAAAGCTAGAAATTCTTTGAACAAAATGATTGAAATTGGGAAATAATTTTAATTTTTATTTTTTTATTCATTTATTTTTTTTATTTTTATTAATTTTTTTTTATTTAAATATTTTTCATTTTAATTTCACTGCGGTTCCATA
>CAYMWD010000150.1:0-2907 GCA_964394025.1 uncultured archaeon
TTTATTTTTTAGGTTCTATTGAAGCGATTTTAAATTTAAAATCAAAAATAAAACCCATTACAAAAGATTATTCAAAATATGATTTGGTGCTTATTGGTTCTCCTGTTTGGGCAGGGCATATTCCTCCTGCAGTTAGAACTTTTGTTGAAGAAAATAAAATTAATTTCAAAAATTATGCTATTTTTTCAACTTCAGGAAGTGGTGAAGACAGTAAAAAAGCTTTTTCACAGATTTCGGGGGCAATCGGAAGAGAGCCTTTTGCAGTGCTTTCGTTTAGTTCAAAAGAACTCACTGAAAAAAAAGAAATTCCTGCTGTTGAAAGATTTTTGAAAAAATTAAGATAATTATTTTTTTCCTATAGCTACTCCAAGTAAAACAGCGAATCCTATATTTGTTACAATGTGAGTTATTGAATAAGGCCACACTAATAATGCACCCCATGTAATGTTCAATAAAATTTCAAAAATAATTGTTCCAATAAGCGTGTAAGTAATAAGATTGTTCATTGTAAGTTCTTTTCCGCCTGCAATAGCTCCAGATAATCCCCCTCCTGTTGCTTGCAATATTGTCCAAAAACCAAAAACTCCTCCATCCATAAAAAAATTAGAAACAGGGTAAGCAATTAATCCAATAATTAATCCAGCATTCATCCCATAAGCCAAAGCAACATAAACAGCAATAGGGATAATTGGTTCTACTGAAGAAAAAGGTTCCATTGCAATTCTACCAATAATTGCAAGTATTGCGAAAAGAATGACTTCTTCTTCACTTATCAATTTTTTAGGTTCATTTTCTTTCTTTTCTTCGCCCATAATAAAAATTATGCCTAAAAGGTTAAATTGCTTTTGAATTGCTTTTACCAATATAATAAAGGGGCATTCCAAAAGCAATTATTATTCCGCCAAACACTAGTAGTGGTATTTCAAATCCAAAGAATTCCATTGGCTGAATCAGTTGTGGAAGCATCACTAAACTTGAGAAGCATCCAAGCACCGCGGTTATTGGAATATTACCAATATTCAGCGGAGTTCTGAAACTTCCTTTTAGTTCTTTTTTATAAATTCTTAATAATATGAGCGAAGCATTTACTGAAAAGAAGCTGATAAAGATTGCCATGTTTGTAAGTAGTGCTAGTCCGCTTAGAGAATTCACAAAAAACATGAAACCTAAAGCAATGGCGGTTGTGAATAAAATCGCGTACACTGGTGTTTTTGCATGTACTTCTCCGAATATTTTGGGGATTACTTTTTGTTTTGCCATTCCATAAAGCATTCTAGATGCGGAAATTAACAGCACTAGTACAGTGTTTGCTGTTGCGAACAGTGCTATTACTCCAAGCAGTTCTTTGAATCCCGGTCCGCCTGCTTTTTCAGCAATCAGTGATAATGGAGCGGCACTTTCTCCTAATTCAGAGTAGTGAACTACACTCACCGCTACTACTGAAACAAGTATATAAAGTATTGTTGTTATTCCAAGTGCTATGAGCATTGCTTTTGGAATGTTTCTTGCAGCATCTTTAGTTTCTTCTGTCAGATTTGCGAGTTCTTCAAATCCTTGGTAAGCAAAAAATACAAGCACGGTTGCTCCTATTATTGGAATCATCATTCCTGAAAAGTCAACTGCTCCTGAAGGCACCTCTAAATAATCTACGCTTCCGACAAAGCTTAGCCCTAATAAAATTATTAGCACTAATCCGCCTGCTTCTATTAGTGTTGCGACTATATTGAAGTTTGCTGATTCTTGTATTCCTTTGAAGTTCAGAATTGTTAAAGCAAGTATCAACACCATTCCAATGTATAGTATTTCAAACCCGAAAAGAGAATTAAAGTATCCCGCAAATCCAAATGAAACCGCGGCTGCAGAAAATACAAGTGAAAGTAGTACAGTGTACTCTACAAGAAATGCGAGAAATTTTGAGCCGGTAGAATTTTTTACGTAAACAAATTCTGCAGCTGTTCTTGGAAATATTGAACAGAGTTCTGCATAACTCAAAGCAGTAAAGGCTGCTATAAAAGCACCAAGTACAAATGAAATCCAAGTTGCATTTCCAGCAATCCCTGCGGCTTCTCCAAGTAAAGCATAAATTCCCGCTCCAAGAATAACCCCTACTCCATAAATAGTTGCTTCTTTCAAACCAAGGGCTTTCTTGAGTTCTGTTTCTTGTGACGTGTCTTTCATGTTTTTATGAATAAGTATTTGGGGACTAATAAATCTTCTCTTATATTTAAAGCAAATTTTAAAAGGTGAATTGAACCCAATGTTTCTTTGTTGCGGGATTACCCAAGCGGTCAACGGGAGCGGGTTGAGGGCCCGTAGCTTAGTGCTTACAGGGGTTCGAATCCTCTATCCCGCACACCTTTTTTCTTTCTTGCGAGAAAGAAAAAAGCTGCCTGCTAAAGCAGGCAAAAAAGAAAGAAGCATTGAAGCAAAAAGTTTGATTAAAAATAAAGAGAAGCAGACTTTGCTTATTTTTTTTAATTAAATATGCTTTTTTATTTCGCTTTCCCATTTTGCGAGCTCTTCAGTTTCTGCTTCTTTTGAACCAAATGCAAGTTTTAATCCATCGTTTTTGAATCTTGGAACAATATGAAAATGCAAATGATGTATAACTTGCCCAGAGGCTTCTTTATTGTTTTGAACAATATTGAACCCTTCAGCATTGGTTGCTTTCATTACTGCTCCGCTTACTTTTTGTACTGTTTGAATTAATTCTTTTAATTCCATTTCAGGAATATCTAATAAAGTAGAATAATGATTTTTTGGAATTACTAATGTGTGTCCTTTTGCTGCGGGGTAAAGATCCAAAAAAGCAAAAGAGGTTTCATCTTCGTAAACTTTTTTTGCAGAAATATCTCCTTTTGCTATTTTACAAAATAAACAATCTTCGCTCATTAAAACACCTCAATA
>CAYMWD010000151.1:0-2899 GCA_964394025.1 uncultured archaeon
AATCTATCCTGACGGACGCTTTCTATATCCGGCTTTTAAATGCTTTTTTTCTTCCACGTTTTTCGTTCTTCTTTGTCCTGTGAATTATTTCTGGTGTGTTTAGCAATTACGCTTGCAGCTCCAACCACTGGTTCAATATCATCTGCTTTAGGGACAAATTCAATATCTTTTTTTTGAGTTTTAAGCGGAGCGCCGTCAACAATTATTTTTGCGTCTTCAAAAAAAGAAAGAATTTCAGAAATTTTTTCAATTGTTTTTATTTCTAATTCATTAAGATTTTTGCCTTTATTTCTTGCAATATCAATTAGTTTTGAATTAAGGGTCACAGTTACTGAACCAAGCATTTTTTCTGACACAATTTTTTCTTTTTTTGCAATATCTCCTGTTTTTTTACTATCCCTCAATTCCCGTAATTCGTTTGTATTTCCAAGAACTCCAGTAATAACCATTGGCCCATCTCGTTCTCCTCTGCCAGTTTCATCAATTCCTATTACTAATTCTTTTTTAAGATTCATTTTGGAAAGAATTTCTTCTTTTACTTGTGAAGCATTTTGTCCCTGAATTGAAATCTTGCCTGAACTGTAAAGAGTTATTGTGCAATCTTTGTGTTTTACTCGTTTTTCTTCAAAATAATTAGTTATTTTTGCTTGTTCAAAAGTATCCAAAATTTTTGAAATTTTTTGTTTTTCACTTTCTCCAAAATTAAGTGTTTCTTGCATTATAAAAAAAGCCTCTTTTATTCTAATAAATGTCTCGCTTTTTAATAGAAGTTATTAAAAGGATTTAATTACGATAATAATTCAAATAAAGGGGGTATTTATTTGAAATTAAAATATTTGACAATACTTTTGGTTTTGTTTGTTCTTTTGTTAGGATGTGCACAACCAACTGATAATACAGACGATTCTAATGCTGATGATGGCACTGGGGTTGATGATGGTGCTGATGATAGTGCTGTTGATGATGGTGCTGATGATGGTACTGTAGTTGATGATGGTGCTGATGATGGTGCTGATGATGGTGCTGATGATGGTGCTGATGATGGTGCTTCTTCAGGAACACAAAAATTAATGGCTCCTTATTCATGTAGTGATCCACTGATTCTTGAAACAATGAAGGGTCTTTTTGGTTCAGGTGTTGAAGTTTTGAGAAAACCTGCTCCGTTTGGAAAAACAATAAACTATGTTAACTGTATGGTTAAAGAAAATGGTTCAGATTTGTTTGTGTTCGAAATTCACGAAACAACTGATATAGACCTTGCTCTTGAATCAATTGAAGATGAAGCAAATCAGCTTGAATCTCAAATTTTTGATGCAGAAAGAGTAACAGAATCATTGGGGGAAGTATCATATTCCCTGAGTTCTGAAAGCACAGGAGAGAGACACTTTTTGATTGTTGACTCAGACCCTGAACAGCCAGTTTTCTTAAAAATGAAAGTTCCTGTTACTTCAGAGACAGCATTTTCTGATTTTAAACAGGCAGCAGTAGCATTAGAGGAAATAATTTAATTTCCTCTTTGCTTTCTTTTTTTTCTTTTTTTATTTTTTGAAATCATTTTTTGTAAATTAAATTTACATCTTCTTCAAGTGCCTGCAAGTCTTCTTCATGTTTTACTTCATCTTTAAGTATTTGTAAAACAATTTCATAAGTTATTGGGTCAGTATCTTTTGTTTTTGCAAGAAGTTCGTGGTATGTCATTATTGCACATTGTTCTCCTTTGATGTTTTGTTCAAGAATTTTTTTTACAAATGCATCGCTTGGAGCATCATATCCACAGTTTGTTTTTTCTAACCATTCTGCCGGGCTTAAAACCGGAGTTCCTCCAATTTCAATTATTCTATCAGCTAGAAGTCCAGCATGCATAAGTTCTTCTGTTGCATGTTCAATAAGTTCTATTGTTACTGCCTCTTTCATAGGGCCTTTAACGACTTTTGCACCTATCCAATATTGGTAATAAGCTAACCATTCATCTGAAAGTGCTTTATTCAATGATTCTATAAGTTTGTCTACTTCTTTTCCTACTATTTCTCTTCCTTTTGTTCCCAAAAACAACACCTCGATTAAAAATAGCCCTTATTGTTTTTTATTTTTACTTTTTTGAATTAAAAAATATTTTAATTTTAAATAAGTTATTTTACTGAAAAAATAGTTCTGGGCAAGTGATACAATGCTATTTAGCTTTTTAGGAGGGAATATAAATAGTTCTATAAGGTTTCGTATATAGGCAAGAGATTAATTTTGATTTTTTTGTTCTATTTTTAGTTTGATTAATTGGTTTGAGTGATATTTATGGTTAAAGTCAAAATAAAGGGGCATGAATTTGAGGCATTATCAATGAAAGGGGCTTCAAATAGACGAGCGATTCAATTCAAAAATAAAATTATTGAAAATCTAAAACTTTTAGGAATTAATAAGGACGATGTTGAAATTCCTCTTGAATTAATTGCTGTAAAAAAAGCTAAAGCATCAGTAACTTGGTATTCTAAGAACCATCGAATGTATTATAGTACTAATTCACAAAAAACTTTTATTGAAAATCTTTACCTTTGCATGCAACTTCTTGAAACTGAAATTAATCAAGTTATTTCAGGAGTAAAAACCATTCATGATTTTGTTAGTGAATTTCAAGAAGACCTTGATGTTGAAGATGAAAGAAAAGAAGCTAGAGAATTTTTTGGATTTGACCATGACACTCATGATCTTTCTATTATAAATCAAAAATACAAAGAACTTGCTAAAGAACTTCACCCTGATAAGCCTACGGGAAGCACTGAAAAATTCAAAGAATTAAACCATTGCCATAAAATTCTTAAGCGTGAATTGCAATAAAAAGTAAATTTTAATATTATTTTTTTTCAATTTTTAATTTGAACTTTTTTAATTGTTTTATTATCTATTT
>CAYMWD010000152.1:0-2896 GCA_964394025.1 uncultured archaeon
AGGAACTTCTAATTCTGAATTAGCAGAAACAGTAACATCAGAAGAATCTTCAGAAGAATATTTTTCACAAGAAGTGTCATCCCAAATACATAATCCTGCCCAAACAGTAATTGTTTTTGATTTTGAAGAAGAATTTTTTACATAAACTTTTCCAGGAATTTCAACATTAGGGTCAGTAGGTGCTCCAACAGGGCCCGCAAAATCATTGAAAACTGTTTTTCCTCTTACAATACTTAATTCAGGGTCAGTTCCTTTTCCAATTATTTCAAAATTTTTGCTTATAGGAGTAAGGAAAATATGAGGTGCTCCAACTACTGGAGTTCTTATTGTACGATAAAAAGTATCAAGAGTATAAGTTCCTGTTGCTAAATTAGCTGGAATTTTTATTTCAAAAGGAATTGATTTTTTATCTTTAGGCAAAAGAGAAGCTTCTATTTTTTTTTCAGCTAATATTATATCTTCATTATACTGCGAAGGGTATCGATTTTTAGAATTATCAACAAGAACAAGTTCAGTTACAATATAACCATCATAAAAACCAAAATCTTCAAAATTAACAATATCAATTGTACCTTTTAGAGTTTCACCTGCATTTACCTCGGGAGTGCTGATTTTTACATCCATAAAGCCATTGTAAAAAAGATTACTAGCTGAAATAAAAGAAGCGAAAAGCAATACAAATAAAATTAAACACACTCTTTTCATGAACCATCACTATTGATATAATCCTCAATTGTAATAAGGAAAAATCTATCGTCTGAAGTACTTAATCCAAGGTTTATTACTGGTGCAATAATTGTTGATTCGTCTCCAACAATAATTCTTTCGCTTACAGTTTGAACTTGAAGCTGAGGTAAAAGAGTATCAGTATGTTCAGGATAGCTTTTAGGAATATTCAGGTTAAGCAGGCCAGGGACATCAGGTGAACCTTCAAAACCAGTATAACACTTATTCACAAGACTAAATTGACCATAACCTTTAGAAACATCAACATAATATTTTTTCCAAACTTCATCTTCAGCTGGATTTCCAATGAATAAACAATCAGGATCATCTACTACTATTCTTGCAGTTCCAGCTGGTTGGAATTCAATATCAGTAGGAAGTTTTATGTCAAAGAAAAGAGGGTGTATTCCAAGAACTTTTCTTGAGCCGTCGCTTGGAACTTTTAATGTTACTGATGCACCTTCAGCAAGAGTAAAAACATCGCCAAAAGCATAAGTAATATTATCTTTCTTCAAACCAATATCACTATCAGCGCCTTTTTTATTAATCTTTAATTCTACTGTTCCACCACAACCACTATTTTTAAGTTCAAATTCACTAGAAGCACCTGTTCGTGAATTTATAACATCAATATATTCATTAAGTACTTTTTCTTCACCGCCAGTTTCAATTACTAAACAAGTTACATCAGGAGGGTCAACAGGCAAAGAACCAACAGTCCATTGAATCGATTCAGTAATATATCCTATTTTTTCAGCATTAATATCAAATACAATTCCCGCAGAATAAGCTTGAGGAATACTACCCAAAACATACCCTCCATTTGAAGTAGTTCCTGCAAAAATTTGAGCAGCAGTATCTCTTTGAACAATTGAAACATCAGCTCCACCTACACCGTCACCATCTAAATCTTTGACTCTTATTACAACATTATTAGGTTGGTCAGGAAGAGGGTTTCCAGGAATAACTGTTATTTGCATTTCTTGCAATGCTGAAACCGAAAAAGTTGATCTTAATCCTGAATCTTCTCTTGCAACATTTAGAAGATTGAAATCAAGAGAAGTGATTGAAACATCTTGTGCACCAAGGAAACTAAAAGAGCCCTCAAAAAACTCATTTTTTCCGAGTCTTCCTATTTCACGAGGCTCAGCAAAATCAACAAGTTCCAGAGCACCATTGTCATTTGAAACACTGAAATAAACGTCGTCAAATACTTCCCCTGTTGGATTTGAAACCTTATACTCTACTAAGTAGTATTCGTCTTTAATCAAGTCTTCTTGTGATCCATCATGCAAATCAACTTTGTCTGGGAAAATATATGCTTCTTCATCTTGAAGTTTCAATACAAATTCAAGACCGCAGGAATCTTTGCATGGTTTTTGTCCAAGTAAATAACTCCACAAATAAAGAGTGTCAATACTAGGCATATATTCAGTACCAGCATTAATTTCTGCTCTTGCACCATACCTAAATTCTATTGCAGTTGTTTCTTCATAAATTTCAGGAATATCTTTTATGTAAGCAGTAACAGCTATTTCATAAACTCCTGAATTCAAATCACCAAAACCAACCAAAAGTTGTTTAGCATCTGCATCAGTAGGGTTACACTCAGCATAATTGTTTCCAGAATTATAACATGCTTGATAAGCCATGTTAGGTGCTGCAGAAGAAGCATTTTTTATGATTACATTGTTATCATTTACATTTACTGCATTTTCTGCTCCTGCTCTTATTACTACTTCTGAATCTTCAATTTCCTCTGGAACAAGAAGATTGAAAAATAAAGTATATTCCTTATTATCAGAAAGGGTTTCATAAGGATCAATTCCAGCATATTCAATATCAAATTCACTAAATGAACCAAGTTTTCTTAATACAACTTCGATAGTTTCATCAGAACTTGCAGTAAGTCTATGAACAACTGAAGTGAAAGGATAATATCCTGCTTTACTTACAACAACATAAGGTTTTCGGTTAATTTTTAATTCAACTTTTTCAGTTTTACCTCTATTATTTGTAGTTTGTTCAGCAAGATTTTCACCTGAAACAAAATCAACAAATCTTACTGTTGCACCTGAAATTTTATTACCAGCATCATCTTCTACTTCAACTAAAAGTTTTGCATTTGCAACAAAAAGTGTAATAGGAAGTTCAATTGTACTTCCTGCAG
>CAYMWD010000153.1:0-2824 GCA_964394025.1 uncultured archaeon
TTTATCTTGTTCAATTGGATCATTTAATTCTGAAAAAGCATTGGCTAATTCCATTCCATTCACAATCATTTGAAAACGCGCAGCTTTTGAATTATCTTTTTCTGTTTGTTTTGCTAATGGAGATATTTCTGATGGATGATGAATAACAAATGTCGGCTGTATTATTTTTGAAAAAGATTTTTTTTCTTCTTCGTCATTTTTTGCCAAATCTGAAAATTCAACAACTTTCCAAGGTTTTTTAAAATTAATTTCTTCTCCGAGTGGCAAAGCTGTTGCAGATGAAACTTTAGTCAATAAAGCAGCATCTACAAAATTTTTTCTCCACTTTACTTGAACTGCATTTCCTGAAAAAACAACTTCTTTTTCAGGATACTTGTTTAGAATAATATTAACATCTGTTCCATTTCCTGCAAGAATCAAATGATTAATTGTTAATGCTACTTTGTTTGCAGTTAATTTATTATTATAATTTTCTTTCGAAAGAATAAAACCAGAATTTTTTTCATTAAAAATTGAAATCGAAACAAGAAGAAGCAAAGTCAGCACTACAATAATTGTCATGAATTCAACTGTAATCTGTCCTTTTGTTTTCATAAAATGTCCTTTGTATTTTTTTTTATTTTTTATTCTATTGTAAGATTAATGTTGTCAAAGCGAAGTTTAACATCTTCATTATTAGAACTCCAGCTTGATAATCTTCCACCAAATTCAAGATAATAATTTCCTGCTCCTGTAATATAGGAAGTAACATCAAAGCTCTCTGAAGCACCATGGTCATTCGGATTTGAATCATATTCAATATCATTTGTCGCATCTAAACCTCCGTCTAAATTACTTCCAAGATAATTCATTCCGCCAATATTTCCTATTGCAGCTTTTACCCATACTGCTTCTCCATTATCAATTCCTGAATCATCCATATACCAGTAAAATACAAGAGTTGCAGTTGCTCCTCCTACAATTGCAGCATATTGTTCTGAGGTAATTTCAAATTGCACTCCATAAGCCCCATTTGCATTTGTTCCTGAATTTTGAGAAGTACCATAATCTCCAAGTTCAAGCATTAAATAATTTTGTGAACCGACAGTTGAATCTGCAATTGAATTATCATAATTAGGGTCTGCATTAAATCTGAATATGTCATCGCCATCAACATAAACATCGTTGCTCCAATCCCACCCATCATTTCCAGCTCCTGCTCCGAAAGTATTTTCTGTTGAATTAACATCAGTTGAAAAGTCAAGTGGCTGAGGTAAATCTGAAAAATATTCCCACAAATCAACAGTGTATCTATTAGGCCACCATTCGGTTTGATATGAAGAACCATCAGTAAATGTGAATAAAATATTGAATCTTTCAAAATCATCGTTAACGTTTTGTGTGAATCTTAATTCATTTTGAGTGTATGAAGTACTTGTTAATAAATTCGCGTTGCTTGTAAGTGTAACCTCTTCTCCATCATTCGCAGTACCGGTCCAATAAGAAGTGCTATCTAATAATTGAATTCGGTTTAATTGTGCGCTATCTTGGTCTTGTGTACTCCATCCGCTTACTGTAATTTTTTCAATTGAAATTGTTCCTGTGCCTGTGTTTTCAATTGTCCAATTTCCAATCTGTGTATTGCTAGTAAAGGAAGCAGTACTCCAATCAAATAAGAAATCACTAGCCATTGATGAAATAACTGTTACTGTAATTTCTAATGAATCTGTTGCAGAATCAGCATCTAGTGCTGTAATTGTTCCGGTATAATTTCCAGGTGTTGTTCCGCCTGGGACTGTAATTGTAAAATTTACTGGTTCACATGCGCCTCCAGCTAAATTTGAAATTGTTGTAATTGAATCAATCCAGCTTGAAATTGTTCCTGAGTCAGTAAAAACAATGTTTGTTGAAGCTAATGTTCCATTGTTGCATATTGTAAACGAATTACTATCAACAGCTCCTGCTGAAAGATTTACTGAGTGAGTTGAAGGGAAAATAAAAAGTGCAGTTTCTTCTCCGCCACCGCCTCCAGCAACTGTTACTTCTGCATTCAAAGGTATTGAAAGATTTTCATCATCAAGAGTAGGAAAATCAGCGCCAATATAAAGCGTTCCTGAATAATTTCCTGAAGCAGTTGTATTTGAAGTATATTCAATATTGACTACTTGTTGTGAATCTTGGTTTAATGAAAAATTTGAAGGAGAAATATTTATTGTTACATCTGAATGGCTCCAAGATTCAATAAGGTTTATTGTTGCAGTTTCAGTTCCAATATTGCTTATAATTATTGAATCTGAATCAGTTTCATCTTGTAAAAGAGTAACATAACTGCTAGTTTTATCAACCGAAATATTTTGTGAACCAATTGCAACGTAATTTTCATGAGCGGTAAGCCAAACTTCATGCCCTCCTACTGTCACAGGCATTAACCCTATAAGTGGTGCATTACTTTTTGCATACACATCAGTTCCAAATAGATTTATTACAAAAGTTTTGCCGTCAATCCCTGATGCAATTAAATCAGAACTATTAGGCACCACATAGAAAACTTTTTTTCTTGCTCCTACGCCTTGGGCATAAACATCATTTGCAGCATCTCTCAAATCATTAACTGAAGTTTGTGCAATTGAAAGCTGTTTTTGATTATTAAGCTGATTTATTGACTCATTGCTGTATGAAAAAATAACAGTAATAAAAATTAAGGAAACAGCTAATAGTATAAGTAATTCTACTGATGCCTGTCCTTTTTTCATGTTTTAATAATGATTTTAATGCTTAAATAGCTTTCCAATATTAAAGAGCCCACAACAATTTTTTTCCGCGAAGATAAATCATTACTCCTGCG
>CAYMWD010000154.1:0-2815 GCA_964394025.1 uncultured archaeon
TTTGCAAGCAAATTCATATCTTTTGCAAGTATTTTTTCAGTATTTTTATTCAAAAAATCAAAAAATTTTGCATCCTCTATTACTGCGTGCTTTACTACTTCGCTTAAACCAAAAATAAGTTCTTTTTGGGGCACGGTTTTTAGAAAATCAGTGCAAGCAAACACTGCTTTTGGCTGAGTAAATGTGCCTGCTGAATTTTTTGCTCTTGAAAGATTAACCCCTGTTTTTCCTCCAATGCTTGAATCAACCATTGCAAGTAAAGTTGTAGGCATCTGTACAAATGGAATTCCCCTCATGTAAACTGATGCGCAAAAACCAGCAATATCTCCAGTAATTCCTCCGCCAAGCGCAATTACACAATCTTTTCTGTCAAAACCAATTGAAGCCATTTTTTCAAGAACTCCTGAAGCGGTTGTAATTGTTTTATTTTTTTCTCCTGCAGGAAATGAAATTAATTCAGCTTTTACTTTTTGTTTTTTAAATTCAGAAACAATTTTTTTTCCAAATAATTTTGCAACACTAGAATCAGAAATTATCGCATATTTATTTCCATATTTTGCTTTTGAAATTTTTTTTATTGCATCTGAATAAGAATTTTGAATATTGATTTCATAGCTATCATCAATTTTCTTTTTCAAATTAACTTTTACTTTCAAAAAATCCCCTTTCCTTTAATTTTGCAATAATACTTTCAGCACATTCATCAAGCGATGCATCCGAAGTTTCAATTTTGAAATCTGCAGATGATTCATAAAGAGGTTTTCTCTCATTAAGCAAATGCAAAATTTCTTCCATTGCATCCTTGTCTGTAAGGCTTGGTCTATTCTTATCTTTGTTTATTCTACTATAAATCTTTTCGGGACGTGACTCTAAAAGCACAATAACCGCGTTTTTACGCAGATTCTTAACATTTTCCTTAAACAAAACAACACCGCCACCACAACCAATGCATTGATTGTCTTTTTGGCTTACTTTTTTTACAATGTTTTTTTCAACATCCCTAAAAATCTTTTCACCTGCTTCGTCAAAAATAGCCGGAATGCTTCTTCCAGTTGCATTAACAATTTCTCTATCGGTATCAACAAATTCCATTTCCAGCTTTTTTGCTAATATTCTTGCAATAGTAGTTTTGCCCGTGCCTCTAAAACCAATTAATGCAATGTTCATTTTGATTCCTCGTAAAATTTTTCAAATTCTTTGTAAAAATCAGGAAAACTTTTTGCAACAGCGCCTGAATTAGTTATTTTCATTCCTTCTACTGCTAAGCCCATCACTGAAAAAGCCATTGCAATTCTATGGTCATCAAATGAATCTACTTCCGCACCATTAGGACTTCCACCATGTATTTCCAGATAATCTGTTCCTGCATCAGCCTTTATTCCGCATTTTTTCAAATTTTGTGCAGTTGTCTCAATTCTATTACTTTCTTTAATTGCTAAATGTGCAATATTTGTAATTTTTGTTTTTCCTTCTGCAAAAGCAGAAACAACCGCAAGAGTCGGAACAACATCAGGGCAATCACTCATATCAACTTCAATTCCTTTCAAATCTTTTCCAATTAATTCGACAAAATCTTTTCCATACTTTACTTCACAGCCCATTTTTTCAAAATGTTTTAGCAAAACCTTATCTCCCTGTTTTGAATCAGGATTTAAATTATTTACCCTAACTTTTCCTTTTGTAATTGCAGCTGCTGCAAAAAAATAAGAAGCCGAACTATAATCTCCTTCAATAGGATATTCTTTTGATGAATATTTATGGACTGGGCTCACAAAAAAATCCTTGTAATCTCTATTTACTGTGCTTACACCAAATGCACGCATTACATCCATAGTAATATCCACATAAGGCTTTGACATTAGTTCTCCTTCAATTCTAATTTTCAATCCTTTTTCCATATAAGGTCCTGCAATAAGCATAGCGCTAAGGTATTGTGAACTTTTATTTCCAAGAACAAAAGTTTCACCCCCATTCAAAGTTTTTCCGTTTACGCTTACAGGCGGACACCATTTATTCGTTTCTGCAATCAGCCCGATTTTTTCCAAAGAATCAATCAAATCCTGCAGTGGTCTTTCTCTCATTCTTTCTGTACCGTCAATAATTGAATTTCCTTCAGCAAGTCCAGCTATTGGAACAATAAACCTTGAAGTAACTCCTGAGTTTCCAACAAAAACAGTTTCCTTTGGCGAAATTAATTTTCCGCCTGTTCCTTGTACGTAATAATCTTTTCCATCAAACTCTATTTTTGCGCCAAATTGATTCAATGCATTCATTGCAATTTTTTGGTCTTCTGCATGCAAACCATTTTTTAAAATTGATTTTCCTTCTGCAAGTGCAGAAATAAAAAGTGCTCTAAGAGTAAATGCTTTTGCAGGAGGAGCACTAAAAATAGCATTTATTTTTTTTGCTTTTTTTATTTCTCTTGCGTTCATTTTGATTCAACTCTTTAATGCTTAACCTATATTGAAATTATTATTTTGTTGCGTTTTTCAATTCCAAAAGGAAATTTTCAATTTGACTAAGCATCTTTTCTTTGTTGCTTAAATTTTTTTCAATTAATGCTTCAAGTGCAGAACCAACAATTGCACCATCTGCTCTTTCGCTTATTACTTTTTTCACATGCTCTGGTTTTGAAATTCCAAACCCAACACAGCAAGGTATTTTTGTGATTCCTTTGATTTTTTTAACCAACTCAACTGTTGAAACTTCAACATTTGTTCTTTCACCAGTAACCCCCAAAACACCAACCACATAAACAAAACCGCCTGCTTTTTCAGCAATTTTTTTCATTCGTTCATCCTTAGTTGTTGGAGCT
>CAYMWD010000155.1:0-2729 GCA_964394025.1 uncultured archaeon
AATAAGATTCCTCTATCTTTTTCCAAAATTCAATTATATTGTAATGAGTAGCCTTAAAAGTTTTCTTAAAAACCAGTAAATCAACTGCAAAATCCTCTATTTTGCTTGAAATGTTTCCTAAACTAAAATCTAAAAAAACAAGTTTATTGTTATGTATAATAATATTGCTTGTTGTTAAATCGCCATGAATAATTTTATTTGAATGTAATTTTGCAATTTCTTTTCCTGCTTCTTTACAAAATTTTGCAATTTCTTTTTCCTCAATAAGGGTTTCTTTTAGTGTTTTTCCTGTTATATATTCAAAAGTAATACTTTTTTGTTCAAGGCCTATTTCTTTTATTAATGGAGTTCTTACTCCTGCTTTTTGTGCTTTTAAAATCAAATTACATTCTGTTCTAATTCGTTCTTTCAAAATTTTTTCATCTAATTTTTTTTCGCGATATTTTTTTTGCTCGCGTTGTTTCACAATTACCTTTTCTCCGAAATATTCAGTAAGAAATAAGCTTGCTTCTGCGCCTTGTTTGAGTAATTGCATTATAGAATTAGCCCCTGAATACTTAAAAAAGAGTTATTTGTGTTTTTTATTTCAAATAATCAATTGTATTTTCAAGAATTCCCCTTGTTTTTCCGGGATTATAATTGAAATATACTACTTTTCCTAAAAGTGTTTTTTTCTCAGCAATTGCAGGGTATGATTTACCGTCTTGCCCTGAACTTTTAAGATATGCTATTTGTGTTCCTGTTACATCAATATCAAATGTTTCAAATGAAGCAAAAAGTTCTGCTTCTACTGGATAAAAGTCCACTCCATTCATTATTGGGTGTTTTGAATTTTCAGTATAAAGTTTTCCTCTTAAAAGAATTCTTTCTGTGCAAGTAGGATTATTATTCACCATTCTATCGCAGTTTACTGGCACTAAATCTCCGAAAGTATTTTTCCAGCCAATTATATCTGCAGTATCAGGTCTTCTTATTCCCGAATCTTTTACAACAATAAGGTTTCCGCCTTCTTTGACAAATTCAAAGATTGAATCTCCAATATTTTTTGTAATTTCTTTTTTAGCCTGTTCGCTTTGGTCAAGAATAATTATATTGTAAGGTTTAATCTGTTCTTTTGCATTATTTTCAAGTGCTTCAACAGTTTTCATATCGTATTCAACTGTTTCGCGATTTTCATTAAGTATGTCAATTACTTCCTGAGAGCTTGAACCAATCAACAATATTTTTGTTTTTTTATTTTCAAGTTCAATTGTGCCGGTCATTAGCATATAGCCAATACCAATAATTACTACAAGTATTATTGCAATTCCTATTGCTTTTTGCTGAGGCATTCCTGCAATTGTTCTTTCACTCATTTGTGGTTCCCCTTCCATTTCATCCATTTCTGTCATGTTGTTCACTAAAGTATTAGCTTCGAACTTTATTAAGTTTACTTTATTCCCAAAGAAAGATTTTCTTCAACTTCAATACTTCCTTTTCCTTCTTCAATTGAAATTTCTTTCACATTCATTGTGTGTTTAATATCCTCAGAAACTTTTTCAATTAATTCTTTTTCACCTTTCGCTGATGAGAAAACTTTTACTTGCTCAATTTCAGAATTCATTGCAATTGCGTTTTCTGATTTGTACTTACGAATAGCGCCAATAATTGTTTTAGCAAGTTCACCTGCTTTTTCAGCTTCTTCATTTATGAACTCTCCCTCAATTTCAGGCCACTTCTCTAAATGTATAGAACTTTCTTTCATATGCTCTTTGAAATTCTCCTGAATTACTTCTTCAGTTGCATGAGGGACAAAAGGAGAAAAGATTTTTAGTAAATCTAAAAGTATTTTAACCAAAACTTGTTTTGCTACTTCTGATTCTTCGCCTTCGTTATAAACGCGGTATTTCACTTCTTCAATATAATAATCCGCAAACTCTAACCAAAAGAAATTCCTTGCAGAATTAAGTGCTTTTGAATATTCATATTTTTCAAGTGCTTCTGTTGCTGTTTTTTTTACTTTTGAAAGTTTGCTTAAAATCCATTTATCAACTTCCCTTAGTTTTTGTTTATCAATTTCAGGTTTTACTCCTTCGGTTTTCATTGCAACAAACCTTGAAGCATTCATTAATTTTGTGATAAATTTTTTTCCTGAAAGAAACTCTTGTTCTTGGAATGGTAAATCCTCGCCCAATGAACCTGCTGCTGCCCAATACCTTAACATGTCTGCTGAATATTGTTCAATCATTTTATTTGGGTCAACAACATTGCCTAATGATTTTGACATTTTTCTTCCTTTTGGGTCTAGTGCGTGTCCTGAAACCATTATGTCTTTCCAAGGAAGTTTTTTTTCATGTAAATAAGCTTTCACAACTGTGTTGAATGCCCATAAAGTAATTATGTCATGTGCTTGTGGCCTCATGCTCATTGGAAAAAGTTTTTTATGAAATTCAGAATCATGTGCCCACTTAGAATTTATTTGAGGAGTTAATGAAGAAGTCATCCAAGTATCAAGTACGTCTTTTTCAGGAACAAATTCCGTTCCGCCACACTTTGGACATTTGTCTATTAGCGGTTTGTCTTGTATTGGGTCAACTGGAAGTTGTTCTTCTTTTGCAAGTATTTCTTGATTACATTCTTTACAATACCAAACAGGAAAAGGCACCCCGAAAAATCTTTGCCTTGATAATGACCAATCCCATTTCAATCCTTTAATCCAATTATCATATCTAACTTTCATATATTTTGGA
>CAYMWD010000156.1:0-2728 GCA_964394025.1 uncultured archaeon
TTTTAAAAGCACCATTATTATATTTGAGTGCATTTTTTGAAAGATATAAAGATGAGTATATAGAAAAACTTGAGGCTGTTAGCGTTAAAGGGGATTTGGAAGAGTGGCTGAAATTTTTTCTTAAGGGGGTAAAAACACAAGCAGATGATGCATTAAACCGTGCGATTAAATTGGAAAAATATCGTGAAGAATGTAGGTGCATACTTCAAAGTAATTCAGATAGTACTACTGTGTTATCTGTGTTGGATTTGATTTTCAGAACGGCGTATGTTAGTATACCTCAAGTCGCTAAAATTTTGAAAACTTATTATCCTACTGCTAAATACAATGTCGATATTTTGGTTAAAAATCGTATTCTAGTATTATATGAAGATAAGCCAAGAGGTAAAATTTATTATGCACCTAAAGTTAAAGAAATTTTGACTGAATAAATTATGGATTTAGATTAATCATCACCATTAAAAAAACAATAACTCATAATTCTTTCAGAGGTGTTGGTTTTGGATAAATTTGACTTGTTTTCTCCATTGGATTATAGGTATATGGACGGCGCTCTTCGTAAAAGGGCAGAACTTTTTTTCTCAGAAAATGCAAGGGTTTCATATCAGGCTAAAGTTGAGGCTGCGCTTGTAAAAGCATTGTACAAACAAGGATTGTGCAGTAAAAAAATTGTAAATGAAGTTGAAAAAGCAGCACGTCTTGTGAAAGCTGAAGATGTTTACAAAGAAGAAGCAAAAATAAAACACGATGTAAGAGCGCTTGCAAATGTAATGCGTTCAAAAGTATCCAAGGAAGCAAAACCATTCATACACTTTTCTTCAACATCTTATGATATTGTTGATACAGCATCAGCTCTGCGCTATAAGGAAGCTGTGCTTGAGCTTGTTTTACCTGAATTAAAACAGCTTTTGAAACAGTGGATTAAAATCGCTTTGCGTGAAAAAAAAACAATTCAAATCGGCAGGACTCATGGCCAACATGCTGAACCGATTACTTTTGGATTCGCAATGTCTTCTTACATTAATAGATTAGGCAGAACAATGGCTTCGATGGAGTGGACTGCAAAAAATCTTGAAGGAAAATTTTCAGGGGCAGTGGGTGCATACAATGCATCTTCTCTTTTGGTTAAAAATCCTGCAAAACTCGAAAAGGACATTATGTCTGAATTAGGTTTGAAAACTTGCATGCATTCAACTCAAGTTGTTGAGCCAGAAACACTTATGGATTTACTCCATAGTACAATTGAAGCGTTTACTGTTCTCGCAAATTTTGCAGATGATATGCGTCATTTGCAGAGAACTGAAATTTCAGAAGTAGCCGAGGCATTTGCCGGAAAACAAGTTGGTTCTTCTACAATGCCGCATAAAAGAAATCCAATTAATTTTGAAAATGTAAAAAGCTTGTGGAAACAATCAATGCCTAGGGCAATTACATTTTATATGGATGGGATTTGTGAGCATCAGCGTGATTTAACAAACAGCGCTTCAGCTCGGTTTATTCCTGAATTATTTGTTTCTTTGTTAGCTTCTTCATCTAGAATGGACAAAATTTCCGCAAATCTTGTTGTTGATAAAAAAGCAATGAAAAGAAATTTTGATTTTAGCAAAAACATGGTTGTTGCAGAACCATTGTATATTTTCCTTGCAAAATATGGACATGATGATGCACACGAAGTTGTGAGACAATTAACTCTTAAATCACAAGAAACAGGAAAAGACGTTCTTGAATTAGCTAAAGCAAGTACTGTTCTTGAGCCTTTTATGAAACAAATAACCAAGAAGGAAATGGAGCTTCTTGAAAAACCAGAATCCTACACCGGTCTTGCAGTAAAAAAAACCGAAGAAGTATGTGCTTATTGGAAAAAGAGGTTTAAATAATGGCTTCATACAAAGATGCTGGTGTTGATATTGATGCTGGTAATGAATCAGTGAGGCGAATAAAGACTCATGTAAAAAAAACTTTTAATAAAAATGTAATCACCAATATAGGTGCGTTTGGGGGAGCATTTTCAATTAAAGAAGCATCAAAAATGAAAAACCCTGTTCTTGTTTCAACTATTGACGGCGTCGGCACAAAACTAAAAGTTGCTTCAATGATGAATAAGTGGGATACTGTTGGAGAGGATATTGTAAATCATTGTTCTGATGATATTTTAGGCCTTGGCGCAAAACCTCTTTTCTTTTTGGATTACCTTGCATCAGATAAAATTTTACCTGAAAATGTAGAGGCAATAGTTTCAGGAATGGCGAAAGCATGCGCTGAACTTGACTGTGCTCTTATTGGCGGAGAAACTGCAGAGATGCCGGGGGTTTATGTAAAAGGAGAACAAGATATTGCTGGCTGTATGGTCGGGCTTGTTGATAAAGAAAAAATGGTTGATGGTTCTTTAATAAAAGAAAATGATATTTTGATTGGTTTAGCTTCTAATGGTTTGCACACTAATGGTTATTCTCTTGCGCGAAAAATATTTTTTGAAGATGCAAAATTAAAAATTAATGATATTCCTAATGGATTTGATTGTACTGTTGGAGAAGAACTTTTGAAAGTACATAAAAGTTATTCAAAAAATATTCTTTTACTTGCAAAAAAAATTAAAATAAAAGGAATAGCACACATCACTGGCGGGGGGCTTATAGAAAATGTTCCAAGAATAATGCCTTTAAATTTAAAAGCTGAATTTGATTATTCTACAATTCCAAAACAACCGGTTTTTGAATTCATGCAAAAA
>CAYMWD010000157.1:0-2624 GCA_964394025.1 uncultured archaeon
TTCAGCGCCTTTTTTGTGCCCTTCACTAGCATGTAAACCATGAAGCTGTGCCCATCTTCTATTTCCGTCAGGAATTATTCCAAGATGATATCTTTCAGTAGTCATACTTTAAGAATAATAGAATGAATCACTTAAAAAAGTTCGCGTTTTACTTTTCAGCAAAAATAACCACAATTAAATACTACTTTGGTGGTTAGTAATTTTATGGTAGGACGAGGGCCAAGAGCAAGAGCATCTGCAAAAAGTAGTGCAGCTTCAAGAGCAAAGGAATTAGTTCAAAGAAATCTTGAAAAAAGACTTATGCCTAAACCTGCGCCTAAACCTCCTTCTAAGCCAGTTTCTAAATCAACACCACCTAAACCAAAAATGGTTGTTGCTAAACTTACAAAAGCTACGCCTAGAAGAGCTCCAAAGAAGAAACCAACTATTAATGAAGTAAAAAAAGTTGGAGAAAACAGATTTTCTTACAAGTTTACTCTTTCAAATGGAAAAACAGTTTTAAGCGGAACAATTGTAATTCAAAAAGGTGCAGTTTACTATGCTTTTCCTAATGGTAATGTAGTAAGGTTAACTGAAGGTACAGTTCCCAAAGAAAAAGCAGCAGTAAGATTATTTCCGCCAAAAAGTATTAGGCCTAGTCCTGGGCTTGTCCGAGAAATTGAAAGAAGAAGACAACAACTTAAAAAATAAATCCTAATTTTACCAACCGTAATTTTTTGATTGGCTGTATTCAAATGCTTTCATTGCAGGCAAAAATCCTCTAGTGTAAATGCTTGGTTTTTTTGCAAGAATTTTTGCACCAAAAATAATTTTTGCAATCGAACCAAAATCATCAAAATTGCTCGGAAAAGAATTTCCAATAAGATTAAATTCATCATCGCTGAAAGCATAAAGTGATTTTTTTCCGTTTACTAATTTTGAATAATCAGGAAACAGCAATTTCCACTTTTGTTGATATTCTGAAAAAGTTTCTTTTGAAAAATCATTTGTTTCAAATGCTTTTTTTGCAGTAAGTGCGGCAATCTCACCACTTTTCAAACCAAGGTGTGTTCCGCCTTCAAAAAGAGGAGAAGTAAATCCGGCAGCATCTCCAACAATCATAAGTGAATCTGAAAAAGTTGTTTCCATCGGTCCTGAAGCAGGAATAAGTCCTCCAAAAGTTTTTACTTTTTCATTTTTTTCCCAATTCATTTTTTTAACAAAAGAATCAAGAAAAGTTTTTGCGCTATTTCTTTGAGTAGTAACCAATCCAACATTTGCCCGTGTTCCGCTTTTAGGAATCATCCATAAATAACCGTGAGGCGCAAGCTCAGGCCACATAAAAAAATCAAGATACTCTTCACGCGGAATATTTTTCAATTCATATTGTATTCCCGTTACTGATTCAAGCTTTTCATTAAACCCAAGTTTTTTCGAAACAACACTTGCAACGCCAGAAGCATCAATAAGTACTTTTGCCGAAATATTTCCTTTGTTAGTTTTAACATTCCAAAAGCCATTCTTATGTTCAAGGGCCTCAAGTTTTGTTTCAAGTTTAAGTTCTGCGCCTGCATTTACTGCTTCGCCTGCAAGCCATTGTTCAAATTTTTCTTTTTCAAGCACAAATCCTTTTTCATTAAAACTGCATTTTTTTCCATTAGGAAAAATAACTCTTACACCATTAACTTTGTTTGAAATAATTTCATTAGGAAGTTTTATTCCTGTATTTTTAGTAGCATATTCACTAAGACATTCACCGCAATGCACTGGTTCGCCAATAACTTTATGTTCTTCAATAATGGTTGTTTTAAGCCCATTTCTTGAACAGTGTAATGCACTTGACCCTCCTGCGGGCCCAGCGCCAACAACTAAAACATCAATTTCTTTCACTATTTAACCTCTAATAGAAATAGAATTAGTAATTTTAAAGCATTCTGTATGAGCGTTACTATTTTATGCAGTAATAAGAATTAATTTATATGAAACTTCCTAAAATGAAAGTTCCAAAAGTAAAAGACATCAAATCAAAGCTTTCGGCTGCAAAATTGTTAGGTGTAGTCGTAAAAAATTCTATTCAGTTTAAATTAAGACGAAGTGCAATGAAAAGATTCAGTCTTCGCGATTTTGATACGGTAATAGTGGACATGGATGGTACAACTTATAGGACTGATGCAAATTTAGAGGGCTTAAAAGTAATGTTCCCTGAAACTGATTCAAAAGGGGTAATTAAAGGGGAAAAAATTTATGATTCGCTTATTTCGGAAATTGCACAAGGGAAATACAGCATAGAAAAGGCAACTGTTGAAGGCCTTACAAAATATTTGATTAAACGAAAAACAGAGAGAAAAGATTTTCCAAAAATTCTTGAAAAAGTAAAACCGACAATAAGAGTGCCTCTTATACAAGCGCTGAAAAAAATCAAGAAAAGGGGCAAAAAAATAGTGCTTGCAACTCTTTCTTCACAATACTTTGGCGAAATTCTTAACCAATATTTAGACGAAGAATTCGGATTCTCATTTGATTATGTCGTAGGCACAGAACTTGATTATGATTCCGCCGGAAAAATTATCGGCGTAAAAAGTATTGTAGGAACAAAAGATTCAGAATATGAAAAAATTCCAGTAAAAACAAAACTCACTGCAATA
>CAYMWD010000158.1:0-2599 GCA_964394025.1 uncultured archaeon
CTTGCTCCAACCAAAAAGCTCAGTACAACAACCGCTATTAGTACGGCTCCGCCTATTAATAGTAGGTATTCTAGTGCGCCTTGTCCTTTTTCCATTATTCAATATTGTGCTTTAGGTATTAAAGTCTTGCTTTTTTTTTCAAAATCAAGCTTTTTAATTGTTTGGGTAGCAAAATAGTAGTAAACTCATGTTTGAGGACGGATTTTTATGACTAAATTAAGTAGATTTGAAGTAACAAGGATTATTAGTGCAAGAGCGCTTCAGCTCTCTTTGGGAGCTCCTGCAATGGTTAAACAAGCAAAAGGAACAACAATGCTTGATCTTGCAAGAATAGAATTTGACAAAAAGGTTATCCCTATTTCAGTTATGAGGGAATTTCCTGATGGTCACATAGAAAGAGTAGAGGTGAATTAAATGGGCAAAGCAGTACCGCAGAATATTAAAAGTAGAGCTAATTCATTGGTTCGAGCTTATCCTGATCTTTTTTCAAAAGATTTTGATAAAAATAAAGTTTTAATTGACAGTTTTAATATGTCTTTGAGTAAAACTCAGAGAAATCTTATTGCGGGTTATATTTCAAGGGCTAAAGAAAAATTAACTGCCTAAGATTGTTGTAACACCGTCTGATTCTTTTTTTCTTTCAAGTGTATACAGCCTTCCGGTTGCAGCATTTTCCATTTCTTTATCGTGTGTGATTATAAAAATTTGATCAATCAATTCAGGAAAATGATTGCGCATTGTTTCACTTAATTCTCGAACTGCATTCGCATCAAGATTATGTGTTGGTTCATCAAGGATAATCCAGCCTAAATTTTGTGTAAGAACAAGCGATACTGCTATTCTTATTGTAAGTGCAGCAGTACTCCTTTCACCGCCTGAAAGAATTCCTTCAACTCTAACCCATTCATCATTTAGTTGCTTTACCATTATTTCATAATTCCCTTCTTGTGCGATTATTTTTGCGCTTGAAAAATCAGCATATGGATAAACTTTAGTCCATATTTCATCCATTGCTTCATTTATTGTTTCAATCATAACACTTCTTAATTCGGCTTGAGTGGATTTTAAAGCAGAAGTAAAAATCGCTAGTTTTTCAACGGCATTTTCATGTTTTTTTATTTTTTCTTCTAACTCTTTAATTTGCTTTTCAGTTTCTTTGATTCTTTTTATACTCTCTTCAAGTTCTTTTACAAGCTCTTTTCCTGATTTTATTTCTGCATTTATTTTTGCATTTTTTTCCCTTAATTCAGAATGCTCTTTTCTTTCTTTTCTCAATTTCTCTTCATCAAAACTTATTTTTTTTGCGCTTTCAATTACAATTTTAAGTTCATTTTCAAGCAAAATTTTCTGTTTTTCTTTTTCCTCAAGTTCAGAAGCCTTTTCTTTTATATTTTTTAGCTCCTGCAATTCTTTTCTCAATTTTTCTCTTATTTCTTCAATTTTGTTTTTTTCTTTGAGAATAATTTCCTTTTCTTTATTTTCGATTTCTATCTTTTTCTCTAATTCAGCAAGGAGCTTCAAGACTTTTTCATTTGTTTCTTCAAATCCTTTGCAGGCTTCTTTTTTATCATGTTCTTCAAAAGTCCTTTTACAGGTGGGGCATTTGGCGCCTATTGAATCAAATTCATTTATTGCTTTTTCGTTAGTTTTAAGGATATTTTTGTTTACTGCAATTTCTTCGCTTATTTTTGAAACTTTTTCTTCAGCTGATTTTTTGTCTTTTTCTATTTTTTCAAGTTTTTCTAAATTCATTTTTTCTTCTTTTTCTTCTTTTTCAATTTCTTTTTCAATGTCTGCTAATTTTTTATTCGCTATTTTTTCTTTTGTTTTTTTGATTTCTTCATTAAATGATTCAATTTTGGATTTTGATTTAATTTCAAGTTCTCTGTAAAATTTGGCTTCTTTTTCTTTTTTTTCAATTTCTTCTATCTCTTTTTCTTTTATTTTTTCTTTTTTTTCAATTTCTTTTGATTCTTCTACTTTTTTTTTCAATTCTTTTTCTTTTTCAATTACTCTTTTTTCATATTCCTCTAATTGTTTTGCATCGGCTTTTCTTTTTTGTTCTTCGAGAAAACTTTTTTTATCATCAATAATTTTTTTAAGTCTGTTTGCAACACTCACACAATTCGATCTTGCAGTTTCATATTTGTTTAATCCGAGTAGCTCATCAAATTTTTCTTTTCTTTGTGATGGACTAAGCTTTAGAAAAAAATCGATTTGGTTCTGTTCCGAATAAATGGCTCTTGAAAATAAATCATAGTTAACCTCTAAAATTTCAGAAACCTTTTTTGTAACATCTGTTGTTTTTGGGCCTGCAATTATTTTTCCTTCGTGCACAAGCTTTGCTTCATTTGTCCCTTTTTTTCTCAATATTCTTTCAATTGTATATTCTTTTTCGTTATAATCAAATTCAAGTTTTACTTTTGCTTCGTCTGCTTTGAACGGTTTTAACATTAGTGTTTCTTCAAGTGAAACTTTTCGTGAAGCAACTCCGGGGTATGTTCCATATAATGCGAAAGAAATAGCATCCATTATGCTTGATTTTCCAGAACCCATTTGCCCCACAATTACATTTGTTCCTTTTTCAAAGTCCATTGTA
>CAYMWD010000159.1:0-2589 GCA_964394025.1 uncultured archaeon
TAACTTCTTCTTTAACTTCTTCTTTAACTTCTTCTTTAACTTCTTCTTTAACTTCAGAAACTTTTTCAACTTTTGGTTCTTTAACTTCTTCTTTTGGAAGTTCTTCAGTAGTTGGAGTATCAACAGTATCTGACATAATTGCATCTTCTACTTTTTCTTTTATGTCTTCAACAACTTCTTCAATTTTTTCAACAACATCTTCAACAGCATCTTCAATTTTTTCAATAACTGTTCCAGCATCTTTTACAGTTTGAGGAGCTTCTCCAAAAACAGAATTATATTTTCCAGCTTTGAGTTCTTTTTGGATTTCGCCAGCTCTTTTGCCTTCAATAGTAACAGCCATTGATTGACAGGTTCCTGCAATTTCTTTTGCTGCTGAAATAAGACTTACTGAATTAAGCGCATCGACTTTCATTTCAGCTAATTTTTTAAGTTGATCAATTGTAAGATTTCCTACAGCATCTGTTTTTTGATTTGCTCCGCCTTTTTTTGCATTAAGTTCTTTCAAAATTATTGCACTTGTAGGAGGCGAACCAACAATTATCTCAAAACTTTTTGATTTTGGGTTAATGTCAACAGTTACAGGTACTTTCATTCCTGCATATCCTTTTGTTTTTTCATTTATTTTTGCAACTACCTCTCCGATGTTTACTCCAAGAGGACCAAGAGCAGGGCCTAATGGTGCACCAGCACTTGCTTTTCCACCTTCAATCAAAACACTTATTTCTGTCATTTCTAAAAACTCCTTTTCCTTTATTCTTTAATTATCCTGATGTGTTCAGCAGTTATTGTAACAGGAATTTTAACAGCAGCTTCAAGAAGTTCAACTGTAACTTCCTCTTTTGTATCATTAACTCTGATTACTTTTGCTTTTTCACCCTTAAAAGGCCCTGCAATAAGTTCTACTTTCTGACCTTCTTTAATGCTTTTCATAAGAGGTTTTGCTTCAAGCAAACCTGATAATTCTTCAACATTAACTGCTCCGCCAACTATACCTCTGCCTTTAATGTGCGAAGTATTGGTAATTCCTCTTCTTATTGTTATTTCATTATCTGCTTCAAGAAGAATGTAACCTTTAAGGCCAGGAATTGCAGCCATTGAATAAATGTTAAGATCTTCTTTTTGTATTTTGCTAGCTAGAATGTCCACTACAAGACTTTCTTGACCAACCGTAGTTCTAATAGTAAAAATCATAATATCACCATGAATTGAAACAAATAGATTCTATAGCTCAATTCTTATTGAAATTTCATGAAAAAGGTTTTAAAAGGCAACGTATTGATTTCAAAGCTTTATTATGCCGTTAATCAACAGTTTTACAAAAAATCCAATTACTCCAATAAGAATTATTCCAAAACCTGTAATTTTAGCCATTACTTGAAATTCTTTCATATCAGGTTTTCTGGAAACATTAAAAATTCTCGTTGAAGAGCTTATAAATTCATCAAAATTAACCATAGTATCACTCTACATAAAGGAATAGAAAAGGAATTTAAAGGAAGAGGTCACCATTTCCAGCCACGAGGCGGAGCATCTTTCATCTTATGTTCGCCTTTAATTATTTGTTCAAGTTCATTCATCCATTTTTCAGCAATATATTCATCAATTTTCAGTCCACTCCTAACTGAATTTACTCTTTCAACAACCTCTTTTGCAGAAACATCTCTTACCCCAATACTTCTTGCAATAAGATCAAGAGCTACTCTTCTTGCTGATTTTTCCTCAACGCTTCTAGCAGAAAGGAAAGAAGAATAAGAAGGATATGAAGGGTTTCTCATATACGGCATTGAACCACCATAACTTCTCAAATCAAGAGTTCTAGAAAATGTTCGCATAGGAGAATGTGTTACTTCTAATCCACTAGGTTTAGTAAAAGGTTTCCAAGCTTGGCCAGTTTTAGATTCGTCTTTTGGTTTTTTCCAAAAATTAGGGATTTGTGGTGTCACATTTTGAGGAGCATCATGCTGAGTTGTTTGATCATGAATACTTTTAGGTTTATTAGCTGAATTTTGAGGATGATGAGGATGCGTGACATCATCTTTAGGAAAAATTGTTATTCTTCCATCAGGTTTTTTTGCAGAATAAAAACCATGCCCTGCATCAACAGGCATTTCCTTTTTTTTAGGTGGTTTATATCCAGGCATTAATAATCACTTAAATAATATGAATTCGAAAGTATAAAAATATTAGGAAAAAATAAAAAAAAAGAAAAAATAAAAAAAAATAGAAAAAAACGCGAACTTATTCAGTCCGCGAATTCTATACCAAGGTCTATTGGGCCTTCGCCTGCTAGTTCCATTGAATCAAGGTAAGGGAATTTTCCCCCAGCAACAACAACCATTGCTTGTATGCTATTTCTTGGTAAATTATCATCAATCATTGCACCCCAAATAATATGTGCATTTGAATTAATTTTTGCTGAAACAGCTTCAACAATCATTTCTGCCTCTCTAAGAGTCATGTCTGAACCGCCAACAACATTAATTAGCGCTCTTCCTGCATTTGAAATATCAACATCAAGAAGAGGTGAGGTAAGAGCATTTTCAACAGCTTCAAGCGCTCTTGATTCTGAAGAACCGCTCTGAGAAC
>CAYMWD010000160.1:0-2554 GCA_964394025.1 uncultured archaeon
AAAATATTGCAAGTGCGTTTATTGTTATAAATTCTCTTGGTCCAAGACCGCCGACTCATAAAGGTATTGGTGTTACACATTTTCCCCAAACTTCAAAACATATTGTGATTGCAGGAAAAGAAGTAGCTGGATTTAAAGCAAAACACCCTTTTATTCAAAGCAGTGTTGGCGGAACTCATGGTACAATGGAAATGACTGTTGAAAGAAATGGGCGTTCAAAAAAAGGTGTTATTTATTTCGAAGTTCCTAGTGTTCATCAAGGAAAAGGATTAGGAACTTCTTTAATAAAATCTGCAGAACAAATTGCTAGAGAAAAAGAACTTGATTCAATTGAAGCAGTTACAGATAATCCTAATGCTGCAAAAATATTTAAAAAATTAGGTTGGGTTTTTGTTGAAAAAAATAAATCAGGCGAAGTTTTTAGAAAGGAGTTGAGATAATGACTGGAAATGTTTTTGGAGAGAATTTTAAAATTTTTACTTTTGGCGAATCGCATGGAAAAGCAATTGGTTGTGTAATTGATGGAGTAAAGGCTGGTTTGAAAATTTCTGAAAAAGATATTCAAAAGGAACTTGATAGACGAAAACCAGGGCAAAGCGCTATTACTACTCAAAGAAAAGAAGATGATTTAGTTGAAATTCTTTCGGGTGTTTTTGAAGGAAAAACAACCGGAACACCAATTGCACTTTTAATTAGAAATAAAGACCAGCGTTCAAATGATTATTCAAAAATAAAAGATGTTTTTAGACCGGGTCATGCAGCTTATGGTTTTTTGAAAAAGTTTGGAATTTATGATTACAGAGGAGGAGGACGCGCATCAGGAAGAGAAACTGCGGCAAGAGTTGCTGCTGGTGCAATTGCAAAAAAAATTCTTGCAAAAAATAAAATTAAAATTATGGCTTATGTAATCGAAGCAGCTGGAATCAAGGCGCATGAATTTGATAAAAATGAAATTGAAAAAAATCCTTTAAGATGTCCTGACAAAATTGCAGCTGCAAAAATTATTAAAAAAATTGAAAACTTTGCAAAAAAAGGAGATTCAGTTGGCGGAATTGTGGAAATTGTTGTTACTGGTGTGCCTGTAGGATTAGGTGAACCTGTATTTGGAAAACTTGAGGCTGAATTAGCAAAAGCAATGCTGAGTATTGGCGCAGTTAAAGGAATTGAATTTGGCGCTGGTTTTGAATGCGCTAGAATGACTGGTTCTGAATGCAATGATTCAATGTATTCATCCGGTAAAAAAATATTGTTCAGAAAAAATGATGCAGGAGGCATTGTTGGGGGAATCAGCACAGGCCAAGATATTGTTTTTAGAATTGCAATAAAACCTACTTCATCAATTTCACTTGAGCAAAAAACAGTTACTACCCAAGGAAAGAATACTAAAATAAAAATTGAAGGGCGTCATGACCCTTGCATTTGCCCAAGAATTGTCCCTGTTGCAGAAGCAATGACTGCACTTGTATTACAAGATGCCTTGCAAGTACAAGAATTAAGAAAAAATAACAGATGATAGATTACATTATAAACTCTACGCCTATTCCATAAGTATTGGATGTCTAGCAAAGTTTCTTTTCACGGTAAACAAGTTATAATAAGAACTAATTCTCTTGAGTGGGATGATCACGACAAGATTTTAGAGAGTGTTTTATTCAAAGAAATGCTCAGAAAGTATATTAAAAAACTAAGAGAACAAAAATCTGATTTTTTAACTATTTTTCCGAAAGAAAGCGAAGAAAAGCAGGAAAGAATGGCTCTTTTGCTTCTTAAAAAACTAGATAAAAATCCAAGAGAAAAAGTGCTTAAAGAAAATCCTGAATTTAAATCATTTTTTAGTGACATTTATCTAATTGACCAGTTTGTTGAGGAATTTTATAATTATTGGAGAAGTTTTGAAAGATATTTGGTGTGTTATTCTGCAAGCGGAAATCCCGAAGCCAAGGATATTGATGAACGGCCTTATTCAACTTTTAATAGTACTATTGAGAAACTTAACCATACAGTAAGAAGTGTTTACAGAACAATACGCGAAAACATTACGCATGAACACCCTATTATTTATAGACAAGTTCCTGCAGGGTGTCAAGTTGGAATTATTGCTACAAAGAAAAAAATAAATATTCCTGAGGATTATAAAGAATTGAAAAAAGTTCCTGCAATAAGACAAGTGCTTATTGAACCGCCTCTTATTATTGACCCTCCAATGAACAAAAGAAAAGGGGTTTTCAAACAAGTTGATTCAAATCCGCTTGAGGGCTTGAAAATTGATTCTGATGAGTGGCTTTGTTTTCCTGCAAAAGTAGGAGAATTAATGATTCATCTTTATTTCCATGATTTTTATGAAGGAATTGGAATCACAACTGCAAATCTTTTTGAATTATGCGATGATGAAAAACTTAATGAAAAACCAGATGGAATTTATGTATTTGGTGTACCAAGAGAATCGTTGAAAAAATATGCACCGGATGAAACAGTTTTTTATCATGATAAAAAAAATGACGTAATGGTAGGGGCAATTCCTCTTGGTGAAGAATTCGGTTATTTTGGGTATGTG
>CAYMWD010000161.1:0-2536 GCA_964394025.1 uncultured archaeon
AAAATGTGTTCAGCTTGTACACGAATTTAATTTAAAGAAAGATAAAAAAGCACAATTCAAAGAATACACTTAATTTATCTTTTTTTCCTTGAGCCTCTTTTTATTTTTTTAAAAACAGATTTTTTAGCATTATTTTTTTTCTTTACAATTGCATTTTTTGGTTTTCTGGAAACAATTTTTCTCTTGCCTGCTTTTGAAGTTGGTTTTTTCACTGGTTTTTTCTTAGTTTTTTTAAAATCAGTATTCGCATTTTTTTTCCTGGTTTTTTTGGACGTGTCTTTAGCTTTGCTTTTTGGTTTTGAATTATTTTTAGAATTATTTTTAGAATTTTTTACTGGCTTTTTAATAATTTCTTGCACTGGATTTCTTTTTTCATCATTCTCTTTTATTTTCTCAAGCTCTTCATCAGTAAAAGGTTTTGCGTATTTTCTGTATTTTGTTTTAGCCCAATGTTCAGGCTGTTTTTGTCTCAATTTAAATTCTTGTTCAAGAAGCATTTTTCTAAGTTCTTCTGAAGGCGATTCGGCTGTATTTTTAACCGTAGATTGTTTTTTTTCAAGAAGAATTTCTTCGATTTTAGTAGAATCCTTTTTAGTTGCCATAATTCCACATTTATAGCTGTTTTTTGATATTTAAAACATTTGGTTCGGCTCTAAATCATTCTTTGTTCTTCAGTTTTAAAAAACACTCTTCACAAATGTACTTTTCATTAAAATCAATCCCGTTTTCAGCAATATTGTTGCATAAAATGCATTCTCTGCCCGTTTCTTTGGTTTTATGTTCATTTGCCCAACAGAAAAGTAAATCCCAATCAAGCCACTGCGGAAGTACAATTTCCTTGAGCACGGTTTTATCATTTTGCTGAATTCTTTTCAAATGAGAAGGAAGCAATAATTTATGCATATTTTTTAAGTATTCAACCCTATCGTTCTGGCCTCTTCTGACCATCTCAATAATTCTGCTTTCAATATCCATATAACTAAGAAACAGCTTTTTCCTATTTAATCTTTTCATCTTCGAAAGCACTAAAAAAGCTTCTTATTAGAAATGATTTATGGAATTTGGAAAAGTAAAAATAGAATGTTACGGTCATGATTCGGTAGGAATATTCACTGAAAAAATTGCAATTTATATTGACCCTTATGTTCTTCCAAAAGAACCACGCAAAGCGGATATTATTCTAATAAGCCACGATCACTATGACCATCTTTCAATTGAAAAAATAAACAAAGTGAAAAAAGCAGACACGATTTATATTACAAATGAAGTTTGCTGTTCAAAATTAAACGGAGACGTAAGAACTGCACATGTTGGCGAAGAAATTGAAGTAAATGAAGTAAAAATTTCAGGAGTAGAAGCATACAACATTAACAAACCATTTCACCCAAAAGGAAGAGGAATTGGTTTTATAGTTGAAATTGAAGAAAAAAGAATTTACTTTGCAGGAGATACTGATTTAATTGAAGAAATGAAAGAAATCAAAAATATTGATTTAGCACTTCTTCCAATTTCAGGCACGTATGTAATGACAATTGATGAAGCAATAGAAGCAGTAAAAACAATAAAACCAAAAATCGCTGTTCCAATGCATTACAATGTAATTGATGATACAAACTCAAACCCTGAAGAATTCAAAAACAAATTAAAAGGAATCTGCGAAGTTCAAATTCTTTACAAATAATTATTTGTATGCATTGTCGTGATGTTTAAAATCGTCTATTATTATTGTTTTTGATTTTTCGTTTATTTTGAATAGCAAAACAAAACTTTTTCTTATATGCACTCTTCTTGTTCCTTTTAATGTATTTTTAAGTGGCTTATATTGATGCGGGTTTTCAATAATTTCATTAATCTTTTTGTTAATTGCTTGAAGTGTTTCCTTGTCTTTTTTCATTAATTTTTTGAATTTTTTATCTGTATCCGAATTAATTTCAAGGTTATACATTATTTCAACCCATAGCGTTCAGAAAAATCCTTTATTTTAATTTTTTTGCTTTTTTTTCTGTTCGCTTTTTCGAGTTCCTTCACAAAACTTTCTTTTAATTCAAGTTCATCAACAGGGTGCCAGTCTATTTTTTCCATCCACTCCCAGTCCTTGTCAGAAACTTCTCTTGTTACCATATACTTTTCAAGAATTTCAAACTTTCTCTGTTTTTCAGCTTGTTTTCTTATTGCAGCTCTGGCAATTTCAGTCCACTTAATGTGCTTATTTTTTTTAACAACTTGTTCCAAATCACCGCTAACTGAAAGAGTAATATTCATACAATCACCATAATTATGTGAATCACATAATTATTATAAATTGCTCTTTTTTTGAAATTTAAGTTAAAAGTTTTACAAATAAACAACTTTTGAACCTTTTTTCATTTTTTGTCTTTGAGCATAGTGAACAATATAATGACAAGTGCTTTTTGGAACGCCAGTGATTTTTTCAATTTCTCTATACGTTCGGTTATCTCTGTGCAATTCAATTATTTCAAGAATAGTGTTCATGCTTAAACTAAGTGGTCTGCCTGCAGCTTTTTCAATCACGATT
>CAYMWD010000162.1:0-2532 GCA_964394025.1 uncultured archaeon
TTTCTTCAACTTTTTCAACTTCTTCAGGTTCTTCTTCAACAGGATCTTTAGCATATTTATCAACATCAAAATCAGCTTCTTCATCTGACTCTTCTTCTACTTCTTCTTCATCAGATTTTTCTTCATCAGTTTCTTCTTTGTCTGATTCTTCATTTTCGTTTTCTACTTCTTCATCTTCAGTTTCTTCATCTTCCGAATCTTCTTTTTCTTCATTTATTTCTTCTTCATTATCTTCATCTGTTTCTTCATTTTCTTTTTCTGATAATTCGGTTTCTTCATCTGTTTCTTTTTCTGAATCTTCTATTTCTTCTTCATTTTCTTCTTCCTCTTCATCATCTTCTAAATCTTCTTCTGTTTCTTCTTCGTCTTCATCAATAAGGTCTTCTTCGTTTTTGTCAACCATTGCTTTAAGTTCATCAGTGTTTGATTTTTCTCTTTTTTTAGGTTTTTCTTCAATTATTTCGTCAAAAATATCCTCATCTTCTGCATTTGAAATTTCTATTCTACTTTCTTTTTCTTTATTAGAAATAGGTCTAGTTTCTTCAAATTCTTCGTTTTGAAACTCTTCTTCGTCAGTAGAGACATTTTTTTTAGCACGCTTACTTCTAGCCATTAAAAACCCAATTAATAATGAACTTAAAGAATATATACATTAGTGTTGAAAAACACTGCCTGATTTTGAATTATAGGTAAAGGTATAGCTTAATTTTTTTTATATTATTTTTTTTTCTTTATCCAACCATTTTCCACTGAGAAATATTGCTGAAACAATTATTGATTCAATAATTACTGCCCCTGTCATTCCTATCCAAACCCCTGTAAGTCCCATTGTTTGTGATAAAATTAATCCTGCTACAACTGTAGTAACCCAATAAATTGTGCTTACAATAAATGCAAGATCAGTTCTTCCAGCGCCTTGGAATGCATGAACAAATATGTGATTAATACCCATAAAACCAAATCCAAGTGCAACTATTGAAAGATATTCAACCCCTATTCTAAGAACTTCAGCATCATTGGAAAATATTCCTACAATTTCTTTTGAAAAAAGAAGACTAATTAGCATAAAAAAGAGACCAATAAAAACACCTATTTTTGTTGCAACAATTGCTGTTTGTTTTGCTCTTTCAGGTTTTCTTGCACCAAGATTTTGACCAACAACTGTAATAACGCCTGAACCTAAACCAATTAATGGCATTATTACTACTGAATTAAGTCTAAGTCCTATTCCTAAACCAGCAATTGCAAAACTTCCAAAGCCTCCTACAATTCCCGTTAAAGCCATAAATCCTGCTGACCCAAGAATTTCTGATGCAGATGCAGGCAATCCAACCTTAAGCATATTAATCACTTGTTTTGGCTCAGGTTTGAAATGTTTCGGATTAAGATTAATTTTGCATTTTGGGCTAAAAATAAAAAATATAACTGTGGTAGCACCAACTATTCTCGCAATAACTGTTGCCCATGCTGCTCCTGCAAGACCCATTGCAGGTACAAAACCAAAACCGAAAATAAAAATAGGGTCAAGAATAATATTCAAAAGTACTGACACAGCAAGAATTTTTACAGGGGTTTTACTATCACCTTGTGATTTTAATACTGAATCTGAAATAAACCAAATGAACATAAAAATTACTCCAATAAAAATTGGAGTTGCATATTCCATTGTAAGTCCAAGAAGTTCTTCATCTGCTCCCATTGCGGTGAAAAGATAGGGTGAAAACACAATTCCTGCAACTGCAATAATTAAACTCATTATTATTGCAAGAAAAAAAGCATGTTCTGCAAGATTGTCAGCTTCAGTAAAATCTTTTCTGCCAACTGCTCTAGAAATAAGTGCATTAGCACCAATTCCAATTCCTGATGCAAAAGCAATGAAAACAAAAACTACTGGAAAAGCAAGTGATACTGCAGCAATTTGCAAAGGCCCAAGCATTCCTACAAAAATCGTGTCAATAATATTGTAAGCAGTATGAAGTGACATTCCAATCATTATTGGTAAAGAAAATTTCAAGAGCGTCTTAGTAATGTTTCCTTCAGTAAGGTCGTGAGGCATTTACTAATCCAATTAAAAAAGATTTAAGAACCCGTGTATGTGTAAAAAAGAATATTGTTAATTAGCCCTTTGAACAAGTATATTTTATGGTTTTAAGATATTTTTTTAATCGTGCGAGAAGATTGGTAAAAGGAGCAAAGCTTCCTGAAAAGCATAAAATGGCAAAACTTGACAGAATTTCTAGAACAAATAGTGGTGAAATGAATGCTGCTGTAAGATTTACGAATGGAAGACAGGTTACTCTTCATTTTGTAAAAGAAGGAGACTATGGCTATGCAGTCAGTTTTGTTTTTGAAACAAAAGTCGGCGAATTTGACAGGTCTACTATGTTTACGTATAAACCAGGTATGCCTGAATTCAAAGCAGTTGTTGAACACCACGAAATAAGGAACCTTTTGGAGGATGGAAATCTTCGTGCAAAGTTAATGAAAGAAGGGAAGTAATACTTTCGGTTGTCATGTATCTTTAAATATTTG
>CAYMWD010000163.1:0-2488 GCA_964394025.1 uncultured archaeon
TAGCCGCCGCCAACATTTGAAGGCAAAGCATTGTCATTCAAAGCAACTAAAGACGCTCTTGAATGTTCACCAATACTATAAATTGCAGCTAATGGTAAAACTTTTTCTTTGAGCTCTTTAACATCAATAGAAAGTTCTTTACCTATTTTTGACCAAACTTTTTCAATGTCACTTACTTCATCAACATTTAATAGAGCTGAATAAGGCAAAAATTTTTGCATTAATTTTTCATCTGGTTTGTAGCCAGTTATTTCATACAATTTTTTTGCAACAGTCGGAAAAGTTGTTTCATAAGAATTGCTTTTTCCAGTTGTTAGCCAAGGAACACGCTCATGGCCCTGACCCATATCAAGAACTTTAATATCTAATTCTCTATACCCTGAATCAGTTTGTTCATATTGCATATACACTTGATTTCCAATTTCCATCCCTCGTGAAAAAAATTCCATGCATGGTCCAAAAGTTCCTCCGCCTGCCCAAGCATCCTCATGAACAGTGATTTCTTCTTTTGGAATTCCCATTCCTTGAACAATCCAATTAAAATATTCGTCCCAATATTGAGCCATATCATAATCTTTTGCTTTTTCAAAATGAAGTTGCCCCAACATATCAAAGCACACATAATGCGAACCCGTAATTCCAACATTATCAATATCATTAAATCTAAGAGAAAGCTGTGGAATAATTACTGCATTACTTTTTGGTTTTATCTCGCCCTTAACCACATAAGGCTGGAATGGATATATTGATGCTCCAACCCAATAAACATCAGGCCTCCAACGAGCAACAACAGGATAACGTTTGTATTCAAAATAATCTTTCTTTTTAAAATAATCCCTAAAAGCTTTCCACGTTTCTAAATAATCAAACTTTTTTTTAGCAGGAGAATTTCCAATAAAAGAATACCCCCCAGTACAATTAGAATCACCGCAAACTTTTCTTTGAGAATCAGTAGTCCAAAAATATTTTCCGCAAGAATTACACTGTTTTCTCTCAAAACCATATTCCATTAACTTTTCAACAGGATAATTCTTTTCGGGTTCAGCAGAAGCTTTTTTCTTGAATTCTGCTTTAACCTCTTTATCGCTTCTCATGCAAAAAAATGAGGTATAAAAGGTTTAAAAGCGATTTGAATTAACTATTTTCTTCTTTGAACTGGTTTTCTTTTAGACCGAGGGAGTGTCCTTGCTTCATTTATCTCCCTAAGTGTATCAGGGTGGTATCTTTCCATATGCATCTGCTGAAGTTTTTCAAAAATTTCCATTCTTTCGTTCAAGTTATGTGAAGAAATATGTGTTGAATTAGAATCAGTTCTTCGAATTTCAGGCAAAAAAACCTGCTTATCAACAGTGAAAAGTTTTTCTACAAAAATAGGTTTTATTTTACCCTGCTGTTCAAGAACAGAAAATCGCTCATGCCTTGGTGTTCCTGTTTCAGCAATCCCAATCCCGCTTAATTCAGCAGAAATACCCATTCTTCTTAATGCATTTTCAACATACCCAAAATTTTTAGACATTGAACCGCCTTTTTGAACTTCATCAACAATAATGAGCTTAGGCGTACCTTTAAGCCCTTTTAATCTTTGGAGCCTTCTGCCTATTTCAGCTATCTTTTCATCTTCTCTAAACGAATAAGGATGAGTTGATTTTTCACGCGAAATTTCACCAATTAAAAGAGGAATAACTCTTGGCATTTTAGAAGAATTTCTGTCAATACTGGCCAATAACTGAACTCCCTTTAAAATCGGATCAGCACCTCTGAAAGGAACCAAAATATAATCAGGTCTTTCTTTAAGAATTGACAAATAAGTTTGATGAACAGCATCATAAAAAGAATTTAAATATTTTTCAGATATTCTAGACGCTTTTGACCTCTTTTTACTTTCGGACATAATAAGAATACTCGACAGAAGAATAAAAAAGTTTGTAAAATAAAAAAAGTGAGCAGTAGGACGTAAGCCACCTTCTGTTCTGGCTCAGAATCATTAATAAAAGATTCTTTACTCCTCTCGGATTATGAGCCTCGCCAACATTCGACTAAGCGTCCAAAGGACTTGCACCCTTCTAACCGCCGTTTCATCCCCTAAAGGTATCGTTTCTGTTCAGTTAGGCACCCTCTCGGGCCATGTGTTTTTACTTCCCATTAAAGATTTACGCTTTTGATAAAACTTTTCTGGAAAAGTTTTGGGTGGGTGGACTTTCCTCAGTTTGAACCCAAAAGGGAAACCGTTAGTTGACCGCCTACTACTCGTATATATTTGCATTTAGAGGGTTTTTAAATCTAACTTAAGAGTTAAATTGGCTTATTTCAATTAAGAAAAAGAGAAATGATAAAAATTACCGAACAAGGAGATAAAATACTCGGAACTTATTATGAAAAAAATGAAAAAAATAAAATGCTTGAAATTTTAGAAGAACATTTAAAAAAATAAAAAAAAATAACAGACTAATCCTAGTTTACACTAGATAATCATTAATCCAAAAAAAAT
>CAYMWD010000164.1:0-2486 GCA_964394025.1 uncultured archaeon
AAACAACTAATAACGCAAAAGTCCGAGATATTGGAAATAACAATATAGTATATTCCCCTAAATCAAAATAAAAACGATCTAATTGATAAGAGTAAAATTTATCTATTAAAGGGAAAATATCATCAGTAGCATCTCTAATAGTTCTCCATAAATCAATATCTTTTAATTTATTGTTTTCAGGCACTATCCCATCAAGACCTTGTTTAGCGACCATTACCGCTTTAATATCATCTAACAGAAGAAGGTCCTCTAAAATTTTTAACAAATCTTCTCTTTGCATATTTTCACCTAACACCATTTAGTTTTTCATCATAAAATAACCTTCGGTTATATAATATTCCTGCTGAAACTTGTTTAACAAATGCATAAGCAACATCAAATGCTAAAAAAGCAAAAAAATAAATTAAACTATAATCGCCAATTATAGCAAAAAATAACACAGCTAGTTTCATAGCAAATCGATATTCAAAAAATAAATGAACAAATTTGCTAGTCGGCAAAAATTTAGCATAGATATTATTTTCATCCACCCAATCATTTCCAACTTCGTCAACAACCCCAAAAAAGGTTATCACAATTAAAGGAATTATTAAAAAATTAAAATACCCTGAAAAAAAAACAATTGTCAATATACAAATTACGCCAATTTTATGGGCAATATTATCTATTTTACCTTTAATTAATACTCCTAAAACAATTGCAGCTAATATAGTTGCTGCTGGAGCACTTAAAGACATAGTATAAGCCCAAAAAATACCAAGTAAAGGAGCTAATAATAAAGAAATATTTTTACTAAAAGTTTTTTCATCAAAAGCATCATCAATAAATTTTACCCCGCCACCAAAAATAGCAAAAGAAAAAATATAAAAAATAACTTGAGTAAATTCATTCAAAAAAATATAATCTTCAATCAACATTTCAATTACCAAAACAAATATTAAAGTGAAATTTCATCTTTGGAAGAATCTTTAGAACCAGAATTATACTCCACAATAACCCCTTTAGGCACAATACTTAAAGCTAAAGATTTAGTAATATGATTGGTATACCTCATTTTCCTTATTCTTATATTTCTCAAACTACCTTTCCCAAAACCACTTATCAACTCAATAGTTAATACTCCATCACAGATAAATTCAGAAATTTGATCAGCACTTAAACCATTCTGCCCTTCTAACAATTCAGACGTCATTAAAATAGTCGAATCAAACAATCTTAATTTTTTCATCAAATGATAAAGAAGGTTTTTAGCAACAATTCTTTCGGTTCTTGGAATTGGAGAAACTGATTCGGCTATTTGAACCATCGAAAAAGCTTTAGCTTCATTTAAACCAGAAACTAATAAAGAATCTGTAAGCGTAGTTAATGAATCAATAACAACTCTTTTTGGAGTAAAAGAAGTATAAATTTCATAAATTTTTTCAAGAAAATTATCAGTCTCAATAATATCAAAATAAACAATTTTTAATTTATTTTCAAGTTCTAATCTTTCCAAATCCCAACCAAAAGATTCAGCTGTTTTATAAATTTCCTTTTTTTGCTGCTCAGTGGAAATGTAAAGACCTTTCTCACCAAATTTAATGCAACCATTAATCAAATACTGTAAACATAAAGTAGATTTACCAGTTCCAGCACCACCAGAAACAAGCACAATATTACCCTTAGGAACTCCCCCTTCCAAAGCCTTATCTAATCCTTCAATACCAGTTTTTACTTTATCAACCATAAATTACCACTAAAGAGTAACGTAAAACGTAGTATAAAAAGATGCCGTAAAAGCCTCTAACTAGTAAAAAAAGAATAAAAAAACTACATAATGGCTTAAAATCAAAAAAAATTAAAATAAATACAAAAATGAGACATGTGTCTCATTAATTTGCACCGGCAAAATACTCTCTTTCAAATTTATTTTAAATGAAACTTGCGCAATATAGAAAGGAGAATCTTAAATGAAAAACAATATAATATGTTCGGATTTAATGAACATATGTTCAGCATTATTAAACGGTGGTTTTATGGATGAATTATTGAATTTAATTGATTCAAAATCAAAAAAGAAACTTCTAGAAAAATTAATTGAAAGCGGAAAAAATGAATATTCGATTTCTGAACTGGGTAGGCTTGCCAATCTACCAAAAGCAACAGTTTCAACAATAATAACACAATGGGGGAAAATAGGTGCTATTATTTCCAGAGAGCATGGAAGAAACAAACTTATAAGCATAAATCAACACTTTTACATTCTCCCTGAACTTAAAAAAATACTGGAAAAAACTAGAAATCCACAAAAAATTCTAATAAAAAATCTTAAATCATTATTAGTGCTTAAAAATCCTCATGTGAAAACAGTAATAATATTTGGGTCCAGAACAAGAGACGATTACACCCATTTTTCAGATTTAGACATTCTGATTGAAATTGAAAATAAAAACCATGCAATAACTGAAAAAATAACCGAAGAATTAGTTAAAGAAACTGAAAAAACA
>CAYMWD010000165.1:0-2486 GCA_964394025.1 uncultured archaeon
TTAGTGTTAACATCAGGTGCAGGAATATCTTTTTGAGGTCCAATGAATGCAGAATATTCTCTTACATATGCTCTTGATAAATGTTCAAGTTCGTGTTCACTAAGTTCTTTTGGATTAACTGCAATTCCACCTTTTGCACCACCAAAAGGAATGTCTGCTAGAGCACATTTTAAACTCATTAAAAAAGCAAGTTCTTTAACTTCAGCCATATTTACACTTGGGTGAAATCTAATGCCACCTTTTGTAGGACCTCGAGCATCATTATATTGAATTCTATAAGAAGGAAAAATTTTTACCGAACCATCATCCATCCTCAAAGGAATGTTGATGTTTATTACTCTTTTTGGTTGATTCAAAATTTTTAATTCCAAATCAGTTAAATGTTTTACTTCAGAAATCTTATCTAACTGTATTTTACACACTTCACAAATAACTTCGCTATTTTCTTGCATTCCCATTGAATCACCACCAAATAATAAATATAATACCTGAATAAAAGAAGAAAAAGGTTCTTTTAAACAGAACAAACAAAATTGAATTCACTATTTTATATATTATTCTATAATTGCGCTTGTGAGGAAGTTTTTTATTTCTCACAATACATTTTAATAATATGCCTAAACCTCTTGCAACAAGGGAAAGCGCAGCTCTTAGGTTTAAACGAATCAGAACAGGCACAATCAAGAATATCAAAGCATCACCTTGGTTTAAGGCAATGTCTGGAAAAGCAAGAGCTAGTGCACCCATTGTTTTAGATCCGAAACTGATGTATCTGCGCTACAAGGAAGTTTTTCCTGAAAATACAATAAGTAAAAGCAAATTTGAAAGCATATTTTTGGCACTTTTAGATAAAAAAAAATCCAAAGACGCAATTGCCCGTGAATTAAATACTTCATTTATAACAGTAGATTCTATCAATACCGCGTGTGCAATACGTAGCATGGGACAAGATAAGGAAATAGCTCAAAAAGCACGCAGGAAAGCGGGCAAAAAAAATTCTTTTGAATTTACCGATCCTGCAACAACAAAAAGCATAAGGCAACTCCTTGCGGGCAAAACTGTTGTTCTTCCAAACGGAAAAACACTCAATGGTTCTAAAATGACTATTTCAGAAATAGCCAAAAGAGCAGGAGTCACAATAGGAGTCGTGGAAAAAATCAATTCAAGAGGCGCTAGAAAAGAAGCTGCAAAAAATTTTATAGCAAAAAAAGCGACTGTTGAAAAAAGAGGTCAGATTTCCGCAAAATCAATTGAAGATAAAATAAAAAGAATGCTTAACGAAAAGAAGCCTGATGGCTCATATCGTTATGGTCCTGTTTTTGTTGCAAATCATTTTTCTCTTGAACGGCACACTATTGGAAGAATAGCTTCATCTGTTGGTCGAACAAAAACAGATAATATGAGAGCTTCAAGAAGCAATGCACATGAAAAAGCACTTGCTTCAAAATATCCTGCTGTTGCAAACCATATCATTAATCTTATTCATAATACTCCTTTTGGTCGCAAAGACATAATCAAAAAAGCTCTATTTTTTGCTCAAAAATCCAAAATCAGAATTAAACCAGCTGAACTTGAATTGGTATTACAGCATGTTGAAAATACATTGCGTAGTTCTGTCCCTGATGAGACTGCCGTCAGATTTAATGAAATTATTGGAGGAGTGAAAGGCTTTAATCACGAGGATTTTTCAAATCCAGATATACCCTTATTTTCTAGTCCTTTTTTTATAACCTCTGAGCTCGCTGTAAAACTTTTTGCGCAGAGTCTTTTTCGCAAAGAGCATGATCTTAGTCAGGTTATGGCAAAAACTATGCTATCTAGAGAAGAAGCACTTATTCAAAGAAAAATTGCATTAGGTTCTAATCCCTATTCCAGTATTAAAATTTAATTTTCAAAATATTTTAGGTTTTAATCTAATAAATTTTTTTCAATGAACCCTTCTTTATAAACAAACAAAAATATGTGAATCGTTGCTTATTCAATGAAATAATTAAAGGCTCTTTTCGTAGTCTTTTTCAAGCCAACCATTTTTTTCTTCGCCAGTTTCGACTCGTTTGTAACGAATTTCAGTTTTGTTTGGCCTAAAATTTACATAATAAATACAATCATTAGGAATGTCAATTTTTACTTTTTCATCAGGTTCTAAACCTAAAAGATTTCCAAGAAATAATCTACCTGCCGCACCATGAGTGACAACAAGAATTTTTCTGCTATAATATTTTTCTCCAAATTCTTCAATAAGTGGAGCAATGTGTTTTTCATCAATTTCTTTATTTGACTCACCATTAATAATTTTATAATTATACTTGTCATGCAAGCGTTTTTCCCATTCACCAGGATATTTTTTTTTAATTTCAGCAGGAGTTAAACCTGAAAAATCACCATAATCTAATTCGCGTAATTCTTCTCTTACTACTAGCGGGCAAGAATGATATTCCATTATTTTTTCAGCTGTCATTCGACATCTTTTCAAGGGTGAGGTAAAC
>CAYMWD010000166.1:0-2485 GCA_964394025.1 uncultured archaeon
TTTCTTTCCATAATATCCCTCCAATCTTGTGTATATACTTGGTGTTTTTTATTTAAAGTTCTACCTAAATAAAACTAAAAGATTTTTAGAAAAAGAGACAAACTATTTTTGTGTATCAAGATTTAAGTTTCCCCACTTTTCAAGATCTGAAAGTGCTTTTTTCAGTGCTTGTGCTTTTGGTAAAGCAAGGTACTCAATTTTTGGTTTAGTACCAAGAACAAGATTTTTTTGAACTAGCCCAATTTTTTCAAGTTCCTTTAATCTTTGAGAAAGAATTCGAGGAGTTGCAGGAGAAATTTCCTTTAAAATTGCATTAAAACCAACGCCTGATTGTTTATCTATTAAAACTTTTAAAATTGCTAAGTTGTGCTGTTTTTGACAGAATTCTTGGGTTTTTCTGAAATTTAACATAAAACAATCAACTATACTAATTATACTTACTATAGTTAGTATACCTATGTCCTTATAAATATCAATGGCGTAAGATACTAAGTTGCTTAAATTGTGCGGCAATGGGTTTCACCTCTATGGTGGGGGTTTTATTATGGATTGGAGGAAATTTGTGGAAGAAACACCTTGTGTTTCTGTCCCTAGGATAAAGGCTTCAAGATTGGGGTTTGCATATAGAAAAGTTTCGAGAAGCCAATCCTCCACCCTTCTTGCTTTTGCAAGGTAATTTTATTCATATTTGAATGCTATTAGTGGAAGAATGGGGCTGTTTTTAGCTATTATCTTGCTTATTCTTGGAGTATTGCCCTTTTCTTAATACTAATTTCTTTTTTTGCTTTTCAGTAAACTTTAATTAGTTCATTAGCGATATTTACTAATGGTAGGAGAAATTGAAATTCCTTTTTTAGGTCCGCTTTTGGTTGTTCTTCTTGCTATTGTAATTATCTATTTTGTATTAAAACTCGGAAAAAAAGTAATTGTAGTGGTAATCAACAGCTTTATTGGTCTTGTTGTATTGGCGCTTCTAAATCTTCTTCCTTTTGTGGATGTTCAAATTACTATTTGGAGTATTCTTATTGCTGGGCTTGGAGGAATTCCAGGGATAATTCTTTTGCTGTTGCTTGATTATTTAGATTTGGCCTTTTGAATTAAATCAAGTAATTTGTCTACATAACTAGGTTTTTTTAGTTGGTTTTTATTTTAATCCTTTTCTACTTACTTATATTTTATTGAAACGCACTTGTAGTCTAGTGGTAGGATTCGAGCTTCCCAGCACTTTTTTCTTTCTTACAAGAAAGAAAAACCTGCACTAAAAAGAAAGAGCAGGTTGGGTGGGAACGAGCTCGCGACCCGGGTTCAAATCCCGGCGGGTGCATTTTATTTTTTTTAATTTTCTTTTTATCAGAATTATTTGTTAATAAAATTTTATTTTTAAGTTTGTTTTCTGAACTCTAAAATTTTATATTATACAATATCGTTGTGAATGTAGATGGTAACTAAAAAATAACCATAAAAAAAAGGACGGGTGAAGCTCACTCGCTAAGAGTACCGCACAAGCCGCTTTAAGCGCCCGTTCCTTTTCTATTTATTTTAACTTTTATTTTTAAAAACATAAAAATAGTGCGTGTGACTGAATTCTGTTGATTTCTATTCTTTTGGTGTTCGTTTTATTATTTCTCTTCTTATTGCATGAGGAATGTTTTTCCATTGGTGTAACATGCAATTAACATATGTTTCATTCCATTTTTCAACAGGTAATCCAATTTCTTCTTCACGCATTAATATTTCATCTGTAAGTTCAGAAACAAGTTTTATTGTTGCATCAGCTTGGCTTTCAACCATTTTTCTTGTTAATTTTCCATTTTTTTCTGCTTCTTTGTGGCGAGTCATTATATGTACTATTTGTTTTTGTAATACTAATGCATCACCTAATTGATGTTCTTTTTTTTGGATTTTTGCCCAATTTCTTCCGCGCCATCTATCGACTGTTTCAGGGAGCACATGCTTTCGGTAGGCCTAAAATGCATAGAAGATATATGTTTCAGTTGTTTAATAATTTGTTCATACTTTGATTGCTTTTCTTTTACTTTCTTTAGCAACTCTTTTCAAATAGTACTCTATTGTTAGTAAAATTATCACTTCAATAAACACAGTAATTAGGGCAAAATTAAATCCACCCAGTCTATCTGCTTGGAATGGTGTTATGAAATATACAAATGAAATTCCAATTCTAATTGCTTGTTGTATTTGCTTTTGTTTTGTTCCAACTGCTTTCTTTTTGAAAAGTATCGGGCTTTTAGAATATGCTATTATTGCACTTAGTATGCTTATAATTATCAAGAATAAAAACAAGGATGGCGTTTTTACAATAGGGCCAAAGACAATTTCTATTGCTGCTCCAGATGCAAGAAGAGTAGCTTCTAATGTTTCTGCCGCAACAAACCCTTCCTCTAAAACAACAAGTTCATTACGAATTACCCTTAAACCATATTTTCCACGCATTAGTGCACTTAATTCTATTACTGTCATTTCATTA
>CAYMWD010000167.1:0-2476 GCA_964394025.1 uncultured archaeon
AAAGCACAACTTGTTCCCCAAACAAATCCTCATAAGTTTCCTGCTCAAAAGTACACTCAATTACGCCTGCTCTTGTAAAACCACATGCTTTTGCCATTGCAAGTGCAGTTTTTTTTGCATTTCCTGAAACGTCTTGTTTTATTGCAATCAATCCAGGAACTCCAAATCCAGCCAAATATTGTTTTCTTTCTTCAGTACCTGGGGCTTTTGGGGCAACCATAATTACATCCACTCCTTCAGGAGGGGTTATGAATTTATAACAAATATTAAAACCGTGAGAGAATGAAAGAGTTTTTCCAGCAGTAAGATGTTGTTTAATATCTTTTTCAAAAACATCAGCCTGCATTTCATCCGGAATAAGAACGTGAATAATATCCGCTTTTTCACATGCTTTTGCAGTATCAAGCACTTCAAAACCATAATCTTTTGCTTTTTGTACCGCCTTACTTCCAGCTCTAAGCCCTACAATAACATCAAGACCTGAATCTTTCATACAAGTAGCTTGTGCTTCTCCTTGAGCACCATAACCTATTACTGCTATTTTTTTCCCTTTAATATCATTATAATCAGCATCACTATCTTTCAAAAATTTCATCAAAATTACCTCCAAACCTAGTTATTTCTGCTGTTAAATTATTTTAAATTGCATTGGTTCCTGATCTTGAAATATCCAGAACTTCAAACTCCTTTTTGAATTCTTTTATTATTCGGACAACATTTTCAGGAGTATCAACAATTTCTACGATTGTTTCACCATTTCGCGTTATTATTTTAGAACCTGTTGATTCTGCTTTTTTATCAACCCCTTCAGAAGTTTTAACTCTGATTAATGCAAATTCTCTTTCAAGAATTTCTTCCTCAGGATAATACTCAGAAGAAATAACATTTATGAGTTTACCAAGTTGTTCTTTTGCTTGTTCAACCTCATCTTTTGAACCATCAATAGTCATTACAATACTCGCTTCATCTGGTTCAATGTGAGAACCAACACAAATTGATTTTATGTTATAACCTTTTCTTGAAAGAAGCCCTGCAATTCTAGACATGACTCCTGTGTGGTTTTCAACTATTAATCTAATTAAATATTTTGTCATCTCATTCACCTCTTAAAGTACCCTTCAGGTATTCTGTCGCCAATCATCTCACTATTTGATTTTCCAGCTGGAACAATAGGCATTACTATTGCATCTGGTTTTGTTTGAATATCAACAACAGTTGTTTCAGGATTTTTTAAAGCCCTTTTGAAAGCTTCTCTTAATTCAGATGGCTTTTCAACTCTAATTCCTTCAAGCGAATATGCTTCTGCAACTTTTGCAAAATCAGGAACCTTACCCAAAAGAACATTACTTCTTCTACCGCCATAAAATAAATCATGCCAGCATCTAACCATCCCTAAATAACCGTTGTTCATCACAAATTGATTTACATTAATTTTATTCACTTTTACAGTAGCAAGTTCTTGCAAGGTCATTGCAAAAGAACCATCACCATCAATGTTTATTATATCATTATTAGGCAAACCTACCTTTGCGCCAATTGCTGCAGGAAACCCATACCCCATTGTACCAAGACCGCCTGAAGTAATATACTGTCTTGGTCTTGTGAATTTTACAAAATGCGCAACCTGCATTTGGTGTTCACCAACCCCTGTTGTTAAAGTAACATTATCTTTCAACACATGTTGTAATTCAAACATTACTTTTCTAGGATCAATTGGAGTCGAATCAAAATCAAGTTCTTCAGCATATTCTTTGTGAAGTTTTTTCACTTTTTCAGTCCACTCTTTATTTTTCCACTGCATTTTTTTTACAACTTGAATTAATTCTGCAATAACTTGTTTAGCATTTCCAAGAATAGGTAAATCTGCTTTTCTGTTCTTGTGAATTTCGCTCGCATCAATTTCAATATGTATTACTTTTGCATCAGTAGCAAAACTACTCAAAACACTAGTAACTCTATCATCAAATCTTGCACCAACAACAAAAAGCAAATCACAATTTTGAATTGCATAAACTGCAGGAGGCAAACCATGCATTCCCGTCATTCCAATTGACAAAGGATGATTTTCATCAATTACACCTTTTCCTTGCGATGTTGTTGCAACCAAAGTCATTGTCGTTTCAGCTAATTCACGTATTTCTGCAGAACAGTCTCCAAGAATAGCACCTCCACCAACAAGCATTACGGGCCTTTCAGCATCAAGAAGCATTTTTGCAGCTTTTTTAACTGCTTCAGCATCAAAACCTTCGATTATTTTGTAACCTTTTAATTTTATTTGCTTTTTTTCTTTCACTTCATTTACTTGAACATCTTTAGGAAGTTCAACATAAACAGGACCAGGCCTATTGGTTGAAGCAATTAAATATGAAGCATCAACTATCGATTCAATTGTATTAGAATCAGTTATTTGAAAATTATGTTTAGTAATAGGATTAGTAATACCCATCATATCTGCTTCTTGAAAAGCATCTTTTCC
>CAYMWD010000168.1:0-2465 GCA_964394025.1 uncultured archaeon
AAGTTCATGACTTTTATAGATCCACTTGCATCTACTGATGAAAAACAATTAAGTGCTAAATTTAAGACCGTATTTGATAAGGATAAAGTTATTGATATAAAGTCTCTATTCGAAGAACTGAAAAAAAATATACTAAAAGCAGATAAAAATTTATAAATTAAATAAAATTTCAACTTGATTTGAAAATTAATTTATGCATTTCTTTTGGAGAAAGTTCTTTTCCCTTTAATTTTCTGTTGCTTTTAAAAGCTCTTGATTTTACAGTAACATTTTTTTTCTGTAGTTCGCTAAGAATTTCTTTCATGCCTATTAGCTCCGCTTCGGCAGTAGAACAAAAATTATCAAGCTTGTGCATTTTTAATTTCATTTTTTCAAAATCAGAAGTATTAGTTAAAGTGTTTGAAACTTTTGATTTTTCCTCAAGTTCTTGTATTCTCATGTGAGCAAGTTCTATTTTTTTCTCAAGAGGTGCTGAACTAACTGGACTTGCTGTTTCCTTAACAGAAACAGGCTCAATTTCGGGTTCTTGCGGTTTAAACAAAAAAAGCAGTGCATTGCCTATTCCAAGAGATACTACTAAAACAGTAAGAAAAATTGTCACTATAGCCATAAATAAAAGCCAGTTAAAAGGTATTTTAAAGCTTTTTGAAGAGCAAAGAGTAGTTTTTTTCTGTTTTTTTTGAAATTTCTTCAAAAGAAGTTTCTTTTAATTCGGCTACTTTTTCACAAACTTTAGGAATCCACGAAGGTTCTGCCTCTTTACCTTGAAATTTTACTGGGGCGTCTGTTTCAAGAAGAAGGTTTTCATCAGGAATTTCTGAAACAACTTTTTGGGATTGTTCATCGGAAAATATTATTGGTCCGCAAGAAATATAGTAATTTAAATCAATTGCTCTTTTCGATGTTTTTTTGCTGTTTGTAAACCAATGCATTAGAACTTTTTCTGCGCCCTCTTTTTCAAGAATATCAAGACATTTAGTGTCTGCATAACGCGTATGTATTACTAGAGGTTTTTTGTTTTCAATCGCAATTTTAATAAATCTTCTGAAAACTTTTTCCTGAAAACCTCTTTGTTCAACAGAAGCATATTTGAAATCAACCCCTACTTCACCTATTGCACAAGAATTTGAAACATTTTTTTCAACAAAAGAAATTGCTTTTTCAACATCCTCTTTTTTCATTGAAAGAATATCAACAGGATGAAGCCCTAATGCACAATCAACAGAAACAAATTTTTTTGAAAGCTCAATATTTTGGCTTATTGATTCCTGGCTTGTTGAAGCAGAAAGAATTTTGGTTACTCCTTGATTAAAAGCAGCAGAAACTATTTTTTTGGGGTTTTTGAACAAATCAAGATGACAATGCGAATCAGCTAACAAAATAACAACCCTTTAAAAAAATTCCCTAATATAATCGAATAATAAAGAACTATATTAAAGGGGTTTATATGGCGGAAAATGTTAAAACACAAGAAAACAGCGAAATAAAGGAAAAAAAGGAAAAATTCATAAATGCACCCAAAAAGACAGAAAAAACAAAAAAAGAAGGCTTTCCACTTTATCTTGTTGGTTTAATGCTTATTTTAGGAATTCTTATTGGGATTGCTGTAATGATGATTACCCAGCCTGAACAAATTCCAATTAATGGAAATGATACTAATACAACTAACCCAATTAATGATTTAGAATACAAAACAGTGGGAGTTAAGGTTGTTTATTCTGCTGAATGTGAAAATTGCGTAAACAAAAACACTATTGAAGATCTTTTCAATATTAGGGGAGTTCTTTATGAAGTTGAAAGAGTAGAAGCTAATAGTGAAGAAGGAAAAGAACTTATCAACAAATTTGATATTACCTACTTGCCTACAGCAATAGTTGATGCTGAAAAATTAAAATTTTACCAAAAAACAAATACAGATTTTGAAGGGAACCCTAACATAAGAAAAGTAATTTCTAGTTTTGTTGTACCTGAATTAAATCTTTCAAAGGAACATTATTTTCCAATAATGCTTACTGAAAAATTAGGCGGATGCAATACTGAAAAACCATCTGTAATTCAATTCGGAGATTATTACACTGAACTTAATGCAAAAAGCAGAAGTTCACTTTATGATTTCTTATTTGATTTCAATAAAAGCATAGATTTTAGGTACAGTTTTGTTGAAGAAGTTTCACATGATGAAAATGCACTTCTTGCAAATGTTTTCTTAATGTGTGCAAGTGAACAAGACAAATACATTGAACTTGAAAGACAATTCACAAGTCTTTACTGCAACAATCCGTTCAAAGGAGATGAAACTATTCTCACAAGCCCTGAGATTAACGGCTGTTGGACTTTAAGTGACCATTATGGTACACCATTGAGTCAGATTGAAATGGATGTTGCGCTAGGAAGAACAAGCATTGACACAAATAAGTTTGTTGAATGTGTAAATAATCAAAAACAGGGTTTAATTAATGCAAAAA
>CAYMWD010000169.1:0-2438 GCA_964394025.1 uncultured archaeon
ATTGAAAAAGCAAAGCCTTTGAGAATAATAATAAACCGCGATTTAAAACATGAATTTGGAATTATCTCAGACCAAGAATGGAGAGAAAAATTAAAAATTCTTGATTTAGTCGCTGAAAACAACAGAGAAGTAATACTTGTAAAAGGAAACCATGATACAATTCTTGGACCCATTGCATTAAGAAAAGAGATAAAAATTACTGAAAGTTTTGTTTTAGAAAATGAAAAAATTCTTTTTGTTCACGGCCATAAAGAACCAACAACAGAACAGCTTAAAGGAATTGAACTAATTGTAATTGGACACGAACATCCAGCAGTAACAATAACTGATGGAACAAAAAGAGAAACTTACAAATGCTTTCTAAAAGGAAAATACAAAAAAAAAGAACTGATTGTACTGCCTTCGTTTAATTTTGTTACAACTGGAAGTGACATAACTAAAGAAAGAACTTTAAGCCCGATGATAAAAAATGTTAAAGAATTTGAAGTATATGCGGTTGAAAAAGACGTGTTTTATATGGGGAAAGTAGGAAAAATTGAATCTATCTAAGACCCAAACTGTTGAGTAATATAACAATAAGATGAGGAACAATAAACCCCAATCCCAGTAAATGAATATCCTCCCAACATATTAGCTCTGTGCCCAGAACTATTAATCCACATTGAAACTGCAGTAAAAGATGCAGAATCATTAAATGGAACATAAGCAATATTTTCTGCCCAATAAGAAAATTTAGAAGGTTTAGTATTTGAATGGGCAAATGAACCGCTTGAAGCCATTTTAATGCTATGATTATAAGCAAACGATTCCAAATAAGAGTCTAGCTGTAATGAAGAAAGGTTGTTTGAAGCGCGTTCTTTATTAACCAAATAAAAAATCTGCTTATCAATATCTGCACTGACAGGAAAACCTGAATCACCAGATAAATTTGTTTCAGAAGAATTGTAAATTGAATCAGAAGAATTATCGCTTTGGGGTACAGGTTCATTAATTTTTTTCTTAATAAGATGAGCCCCTGCATTCTCACAGATATACTCATCACCTGCAGAATCTACCCATTTTTCAGATAGTTTCTTCCATAACAATTCATTTCTCAATTTACAGTATTTATCCCATTCTCCTGTTTCAGAACAAACCCACTTTGAAACATCCGACTGCACGATTTCTCCAACAAAATAATAATCCCCATTAGAATACTGACACTTTTCAACAAAAATTGAGTCTACAAAATCAATATCAATACATGTCAAACAACCAACAATATTAGCACAAGAAGAACAGGTGCTTTTAGCTGAAGTAAATGGAATAAAAGAAAAAATAAATAAACATAATAAAAATTTCCAATACACAATAAAAAATAGATTTAATTATTAATAAATATTACTTTCTTAGTGACTCAATAATCCTCTTTTTAAATTCAGGCAAATCTTTTGCAAGAATTGATCCGGCTGAAGCAGGAATGTGACCACCCGCACCAGCATCTTTGAAACCTTCAACACACTTTTCAACCAAATCATTAGTTTTTACTTTAAAATCCTGCCTTCTCACTGAAAATGAAATTCGGTCTTTGTTTTTGTGCTGAACAAAAATAACGGTTTTATTGGGAAAAAGCTCATTGCTTATTGAATTAACCGCATAGGACTTGATACTATATTCTGAATCAAACTCAAACCAAACAAGTTCTTCTTTTTCAAAAATTTCTTTTTTAAAATTAAACTCCAAAAGAATTCTTTTTGATTCCTTTTCTAGAATTTCAAAAAATTGTGAAAACTTTGAATTAATCAAATCTTTAGGCGAAGAAGAATTTGCAATAAATAAAAGCAATTCATTTAATTTTTCTGGCGCAATAACCTCAACAGAAGAAATTATTCTCATCGCTTTATCAAACTCTTTAATTTCACAATTAATATTTTTCGCAGAAGCAATAACAAATTCGCTCCATGTTTCAAATTGATTGTCACCCATAAGTCCAATAGAAGCAACCCAAGAAAAATCAGTAATATTTATATGGCGAGAAAATAAATCAAAAACAAGCTTTGATGCAGGATACGTACTTGGCTCAATACCTGAAATAAATTGTGCTTTTACAACAAAAGATTTTTCAGAAGAATAACCATAATCCTTATGGTGATCAAGTATAACTATTTCATTACAAATTTCCTCTGCTTTTGCAAGAGCATCTTTTTTCTGGTCACAAGCCATATCTACTATAAATAATTTGGAAATTTTTTTTTCAGCAAGCAGTTCAATTGTCTTTGGAAGCAGTTCAATTGTTTTATGTTTTTGAGTAATGACAAGAGGTTCTTTACCCGTTATTTTTATTATTGCGAGATAAACAAGTGTCCCTGAACAAATTCCATCAGCATCAAGATCGTGAACTAATGCAATTGAATCATCTTTTGAAAGAGATTTTATTTTAGAATCAAATTCTTCTAAAA
>CAYMWD010000170.1:0-2412 GCA_964394025.1 uncultured archaeon
TTGGTTCTTCCGGAGGTTCAATTTTATTATCGGTTATATTTCCTAGCCATTCATACCCCATTGATTTGCAATAAGATTCTCCGCACATTTCAGCAAGACATCCATTACCATCTACTTCAATCCAATAATCAACTGTTTCCCAGCCTTCAGGAATTTGATTTTGATAAAATTCGTCCCCTGGCCAAAAAATGCCGCATTCTCCAGTTGAATTGTTTACTGCAAAAAAATTAGGAGCAGGTGCTGCTGAAACAAAAAAAGAAAAAAGAACAAGAACAAAAAGAATCAGTTTTTTCATGAAGAATAATAGTGCTTCTGCATATTTAAGGATTTTGAACACAATTTTAACATGAAAAAAATAGCAATGATAACAGCCTATAGTTATCCGTCTGCAAAAATAGCAGACAATGCGGGAGTAGATATTATTCTTGTCGGGGATTCTGCCGCAAATGTTGTACATGGAATGAAATCAACAAAAGAAATTAAAATAGAACAAATGCTTTGGCACATTGAATCAGTTGCAAGGGCAAAACCAAAAGCATTAATTGTCGGGGATATGCCTTACAAATCTTATTCAAATTCTGAAATTGCATTGAATAATGCAAAAAAATTTCTTAAAGCAGGGGCAGAAGCAATAAAATTAGAAGGACCAAAATACAAAATTGTTGAAACGCTTGCAAAAAAGAAAATCAAAGTAATGGGTCACATTGGTTATTTGCCCCAGACAGATAAAAAACCCGCTCTAAAAAAAGACGAAGAATTACTTTTGAAACAGGCACTTGCACTTGAAAAAGCAGGTTGCACTTGGATTGTTTTGGAAATGGTTCCTGAAAAAATCGCAAAAAAAATTACCGAAACAATAAAAATCCCTACAATTGGAATTGGTGCAGGAAGATACTGTTCAGGCCAAGTTCTTGTGTTCCATGATTTAGTAGGGTTGAATCCAGATAATTTTAAACCAAAATTTTTGAAACAATACGCTCAACTCGGAAAAGACGCTGAGAAAGCAGTGAAACAATATGTTAAGGACGTTAAAAACAGCAATTTTCCATCAAAAAAAAATTCATATTAATATTTTTTTTAATTATGCAAGTTTCTTAAACTCTTTTTTCCTATTTTAATCAGTTTTAATGGAAAAAGTAATTATTGTATCAGGTTTTGCTGGCTCAGGCAAAAGTTCACTTGCTGATTCGCTTGGAAAAGAATTAGGGCTTGAAGTAGTGCATGCCTCGGCAATTTTAAAAGAAATGAAAGAAAAAGGCACAGATATTAGCCATAAAAACATCGAAAAAAGCAAAGATTGGTGGGAATCTGATGAAGCAAAAGAATTCATGAAAAAAAGAAAAGAAGATTCTTCTTTAGATATTGCATTAGACAAAAAACTTGAAAAAATTGCGGACAAAGGCCAGGTTATTCTTGACTCGTGGACAATGCCTTATTTGTACAAAAAACCTGCTTTCAAAGTGTGGCTTCATGCTTCTGCAGAAGTAAGAGCAAAGAGAGTTTCAGGAAGAGATGATTTAGATTATAACTCAGTATTAGAGCGAATAAAGGCACGAGATGCTGAAACAAAAGCTTTATATCGGAGGTTGTACAACTTCTCTATGGGCGAAAATCTGGAAGTATTCAGCATTATTGTTGATACTGACAAAGTTTCTCAAAGTGAAGTTTTAGAAATAGTTTTGGCAAAATTAAAGGAGTGAGAAGAATATGGAAAGAACTGCAACAGGAATAAAAGGATTTGACGAGCTTATACAAGGAGGATTTCCTGATGGCTCAACAATGCTTCTTTCAGGAGGAGCAGGAACATGTAAAACAATCTTTGGACTAAGCTACTTATACAACGGCGCTAAAGACCATGATGAAGCAGGATTGTACATTACACTTGAAACAAATCTAAAAAATATTATTTGGAACATGGAAAGTTTTGGTTGGGATGTAAAACCTTTACAGGATGCAGGAAAATTTAAAATTTACAAAATAAATCTTCACACTCAAGAAAATATGGAAAGACAAATTGAAGAAGAACTCAAAGTTATTGCCAAAATTGTAAAAGAAATGGGTTGTAAAAGATTAGTGGTTGATTCAACAACTGCATTAGGTGTTTGGATTGCAGACAAAGGAAAAATGAGACACACCCTCTTTAAATTTGCGGATTCGCTAAAAGAACTTGATTGCACAACAGTACTTATTGCTGAAACAAAAGGCGGTAAACTTGATTTTTCCGCATTCGGAGTAGAGGAATTTTTAGTTGACGGAGTTATTTCATTGTACTTTACTCCGCCAAACAGAAGTATTTTTGTAAGAAAAATGCGTGGAACAAATCATTCAAAAACAGTGCATGCATTTGACATAAACGAAAAAGGAATCGAAGTCAAACCACGAGACGAAATAATGTGGGAAGCGATTAAATAA
>CAYMWD010000171.1:0-2393 GCA_964394025.1 uncultured archaeon
AACCAGGTGGAAGCATCAATGATAAAGAAGTAATAGAAGAATCAAAAAAACAAGGGATTGCTTTATACTTCACTGGTGAAAGACACTTTAGACATTAAAATAATAATTAAAAATAATGAACTTTTGATTCTATTACAAGAATAGCTTTTTGTAAATCCAAGTTAAATAATAAATTTTCAGTTTATCTTTATTGGTTGTAATCAGAGTATAATTTTAATGAAAAGATTTAAATAAAATCAAACATCTAAATTATAGGTAGAACTTGGTATAATGCGTGTTTTGAAAAGAAGTAATTCTGGAATGGAACTTGAACTCCAGATTTTAGATGAAAAAGGTAAAATTGTTAATAAATCAAAAGAACTAATAGCAAAAGTAAAAAAAAGAAATAAAAAAATTGAGTTAGTGCATGAAGAAACCAAAAGCATGGTTGAATTAAAAAGCATGCCAAAAGTAAAACTAAGACTCATTTTCCAGATTATTTGATGACCTTACAACCACAATAGAAATAGCAAATTCAATGGATTTGAAAATATTTGGTTTAGGAACTTACCCTGGACAATTTAAGGATGAAATAGTTCCAAAAAAAAGATACCAATTACAATCAAGCATATTTAATAAAAGACAAATATTTGCTTTTGGACACTGTGCGGGATTTCATTACCACTACACATTACCAAGAGGCGTTTTTGACACACAAAAAAAATTTCTAAAAAAATTAGTTAATTCAAAAACTAAACAAACTCTTTTAGATAGCCATAATATGTTAGTAGCAATTGACCCTGCAACAAGCTGTTTAATGCAATCAAGCCCATTTATAGACGGAAATTTTTTAGCAAAAGATTCACGAATGTTACAACTAAGAAACCCAGATGAGTTAGATTACCAAAAAGGATTATTTTCAGAATTAGAAGAATTTGGAGAACTGCCCGATTACATGTGGACCATGAATGACTTGAGATATCGGCTTTTAGCAATGGATAAAAAACTCAAGAATATAATAAAAAAAACCAAATATAAAAATGAAGCCAATAAAAAAGAAATTTTAGATTTTGTTTGGACTGTAGTAAAAGTAAATCGTCTTGGAACTCTCGAATATAGAGGTTGCGATATGAATCACCCAAAATACTTTGCAGGAACAGCAGTATTACTAAAATCAATCCAAAGATTTATTCAACAGGAATTTTATAGAGTTGAAGTTTCAGATATAGGCATAAAAGAACCATTCAAAGTTGAAGGAAATACAATTTATGTACCGCCTGAAAGTTATGTAAAACTAAAATTGCAACCTGCAAGCGCATACAACGGTTTTGAAGACAAAGCAGTTTATAACTATGTAAAAAGATTTTTTAATTTTGCAAAAACCCACACACATAAAGATTACTTGAAACTTATTAAGCCATTACAAACTATAATTGAAAGAAAGCAAACTGTTTCAGATATACTTATACAACGCGTGAAACAAAAAGGATATTCATTAAATGATTATATCCCTCAAAATGTTTGTGCAGAAATAGCATTAAAACATTCCGACCAGTTTCTAAAAGAAACTTATTCAATAAAAGATAGGATGCCTAGTGATTAAAAATGAAAAAAATTGGTTTGTGGATTCCGTCAAGAGAAAATTATTCATCTATTTCAATTGAAAAACCAGGGATGTTTATTGAAAAATTTAAAAAAGACATAATGGAAATTTTAAAAAAACAAAAAAATGTCAAAATAATTGAAGACCTTGATTTTAGAAAAGCGATTGTAAAAAATGGCGAAGTTTTTTTGGGGGATTTTTGTTTTAGTGATTTGGATATTTTCTTTTGGATTGGACAAATAGATGTATTTCAAACAAGTTATGATATTGAAATACTTGAAACCATAGCTAAAAAAACAAAAGTAATAAACGACCCAAAAGCATTGAAAATTAGATTAGACAAATATCTTTCACAAATAACATTAAAACAAAATAACATTAAGGTGCCTGAATTTATTTTAATTTCACCTAACAAGATAGAGGAAATTAAAAGTATAGTTGAAAGAAAAACTTTTATTATAAAACCAAGATTTGGGAGTTTTGGTTCAGGAATAATGAAAATTAATAATTATCAAAATCTAGCAGATATAGTAGATTATTCAAATAAGAAAAGTCATTTTTTGGAAGAATTTATTGAATTTGATTTTAATGACTGGATAGGCATAAATGTAATAAACGGAAAAATTATTTACGGTTATGGAAAAGAAGACTCTACAATTAAGGGCTGGAAAGTTTTTGACCGGGAAAGAAAGGGCGGAAAAATGATTCTTAGAAAACCGTCAAAAGAACAGGAAAAAATTGCATTAAAAGTAGCAAAAGTAACAGGTCTTGATTTTTTTGGGATTGATATTATCAAATCTAAACAAGGACA
>CAYMWD010000172.1:0-2339 GCA_964394025.1 uncultured archaeon
AGAAGGTTCTTTAAGCGCGGTTTTTCTGGATTTCATATTTCTAACCCAATTAACCCTGCCCAAAGCTTTTTTCAACATTTTAGGTTTTCCAAGATAAGAAGGATTATCCAGATAAATACTAGCAACTTTTTGACCCATTCCATCAAAATAAATTGGAGCCTCAACTTTATACTCACTCAAAACATCAATTACTTCCTGACTTCTACCAACTGCAAAAGCAGGAACAATAGCATGCCCGCCTCTATCAATTGTTTCCTGAACAGATTCAGCAAAACGCCTTTCTGTTTCTTTTCTATCCCCATGCTCTCTATCACCATAAGTTGATTCAGTAATTAAATAATCACAATCTTTTATTTTTTCAAACTGTGCAGGTCCATGTAAACGTGTTTCTGAATATCTAAAATCACCAGTATAAACAAGAGTTTTGTTTCTCAACCTCAGCTCTGTGAGAGCTGAGCCAACAATATGCCCAGCATCATGCAAAACCAAAGAAGAATTATCAGTAATATCCATTGGTTTTTCATAACCAATAGGAAAAGTAAATTTTTGTGTACGTGCAATTTCATCTCTTGAAAAAGAAGCAGTCATTCCTTCCATTCCCGCAATTTTAAGCGTATCAAACCAAAGAATTTTAGCAATATCAAGAGTAGGAGGAGTCATATAAGTAAGACAATCCGTTTCCCTAAACAAATGAGGCAAATTACCCGAATGATCAAGATGCGCATGTGAAATAATAGCAGCATTCAAATTAGTTTTCACAGGCAAAGGATAATCAATACCCTTAGGATTAAGCTTTACACCATAATCCAAAAGAATCTTGTCACCATCATCAACAAGAAACGCACTTCTACCAACTTCCTGAGATGCACCCTTAAATGTAATTCTAACCATACTAAACCTAAGAATGAAGACTGAACATATTTAAATGACTATTCTTTCTGCTTACCAGAATGACCCCAATTTTCCTTTTTAAAATCAGAAATAACAATTGTTATTGCTTCTTTTGGACACTCAGCAACCTCAGAAACAACCTCAGTTACCTTTTCAATTAAACGCTTTTTCTGCGATTTAGAACGACCAGCTAACATATCAATTCTGATTATGGGCATTATAAAAGTAAATCTTTTGAGTATTTAATTTTTTTGCTGAAGAAAAATTTAAATACACATACATACACATACATAGTATGAGCACTAAAACAATATCAATTACCACTGAAGCATATGAAAGACTCAAAATAAGAAAAAAAGAAAATGAAAGTTTTACTGATGTAATAAACCGAATAGCCGGAAAAGAATCAATTACAGAATATGCTGGTTTTTTATCAAAAGAATCAATAGACGATTTAGAAAAATCAATAAAAGAGCTTAGAAAACGTTCAAAATCAAGACTTGAAAAAATAGAAAGTGAGCTTTCATGATTCTTGATACTACTTTTTTAATAGATTTTTCAAGAGGAAATCAAAAAACAGTAATGAAACTAATTGAACTTGAAAAACAGAGAAAACCAATAATGACCACTTCAATAAATGTATACGAAATTATTCAAGGAATAAAAAACAAAAAAGAATCTGAAATTGCAAAAAAATTATTTTCAAAATTAGAAATATTACCATTTAACAGTGAAGCTGCGCATATTGCAGGAGAAATACAAAAAGAACTAAGAAAAAAAGGCGAAATAATAGACTCTGAAGACACAATGATAGCAGGAATAGCAATAACCCAAAACAAAACAATCCTAACAAAAAATATAAAACACTTTTCAAAAATAAAAGACCTTAAAATTGAAAGTTATTGAAAAAAATATATACAATAGAAATTTGAAGGCGAAAATCATGTTCATACTAATAAGAAAAGCCAAACTCAGCGATTTAGATAAATTAGTTGAAATTGAAAATATTTGCTTTCCTGAAAAAGAAAGAGAAACACGAAAAATTATTTCTGAAAGAATTGAAACTTTTAATGAAGGTTTTCTTGTTGCTGAGGTAGAACAAGAAATTGTTGCAATGATAAATTGCTGTGCAACTAACTCAGATTCCATTAACCAAGAAGAATTTGAAAAAATAATGCATTTCCCTTCACAAGTAAATTCTGGAAAAAATCAATTTTTAGTTTCAATAGAAGTGCTCCCTGAATTTCAAGGAAATGGAATCGCTAATCTTTTACTTGAAAGAATGATTATGATTGCAAAAGAAAATAAAAAGAAAAAAATACTGCTCGTTTGCAAAGAACCACTTATTGAATTATACAAAAAAATAGGATTTATACCAAATTCTGACCAAATAAAATACGGAAACGAAAAATGGTTTGGAATGGAACTTGAATTGTGAAATTAACCAA
>CAYMWD010000173.1:0-2272 GCA_964394025.1 uncultured archaeon
TCTTTTTCTGAATCGTTGAATAAAGAATCTGCTTTAAAAATAAGTAAAATTTTTGGTTCACTTAACGATAGTGAATTTGCAATTGAATGTTCTTCAAAAGAAACAATTGAAAAAATTTCTTCTGCTCTTTTAGTTAAAGCTAGAGCCGGTTCAATCACTCTTCCTGAAAAAAAATTACCTGAATTATTAACTCTTATTATGCGTAATGATTTCAATTCAATGATGGAGTCAATTACTATTTTTTCATCTGCAATAAAAGTACAGTTCTACAAAGGAAAAGCATTGATTTCAGGCCCTTATTCTGCACTAAAAGAATGGAAATAATTTGATTTTTTTTAGTTATTTTTAGTAACTATTTATTTATCTAATTATATCTGCAGTGCCTGCGCCAACATTAGCAAATAATCCGACAAAAATTATTAGTCTTAATGCCCAATCTACAGTCGTAACTTCATTTCCAATTACTCCAAATACATATAGCATTGTTGCTGCAGTTATATATGAAATAAGTACCATTGACAAAATTCTTGCTGGAACAATACTGATTATTTTCTTTTCTTTTTCCTTACGGTATGCGGTAAAATAAACAAGCAAAACATCAAACAAAAGTGTAATTCCAATAATAATTGCTATTCTTGGTGCATCAAGATTCATCGCAAGTTGCCAAACTTCTTGCGTTACTGCAAGCGGGCTTGCTAAAATAATTGCTCCGACAATTTGCTGGGCAATATCATTAATGTTAAATTCAGCAGGTATTACTTTTTCAGAAACTTTTTTTAATATTGATTTCTGAGTTTTTGTTATTGCCTCAACTTCCTCTTTAATATCGTCTACATCTTCTTTGATTTCGTCAACGTCTTTTGCAGTATCAAAAACTTCTTCTTTGATTTCGTTAACGTCTTTTCCAGTATCTTCTATTTCTTCAAGAACATCATCCAAATTAGTTGGACCTTCATCGTCTTCAATAATTAGTTTTTCTTCTTCTTCGACAGGCATTATGCTCACCTTTTCTACTATTTTGGAGGTTGTTCTTTATTTAATGTTTTCTGTTGAAATTTCTTTGTGGTTTAAATGATAAAAGCGATTGTTTTTGATTTCAACGGAGTTTTTGTAAAAGCGCCTGAGCCAAGAGTAATTCAAAGAGTGCGCGATGCAAAAGGCACTGGGGCATGGGTTGCAAAATCAAATTATCTTCTTAATTTATGGGATCTTGAACGAGGATTTATAGATCCTTTTGAATTCTGGAAAAAAGTTTTTGTTGATTTAACCAAAGAAGAGTACTTTAAATTTATTGTTGATGAATACGACAAACCTGCCGATAAAGATGAAGATGTTTTTTACATTGCTGAAAAACTAGCTAAAAAATATGATTTGTATTTAATTTCAAATTCGAATTTTCTCCAAGGCAAAGCATACAGAAAACAAAAACTCTACAAACTTTTCAAAGAATTTTTTCTTTCACACGAAACCCGTGAAATAAAACCTTTCCCTGATGCGTATTCTAATTTTTTTAAAGAAACAAAACTAAAACCAAAAGACTGTTTGTTTATTGATGATTCAACAACAAACATTCTTACTGCAATGATTTTTGGAATGAAAGGAATAGTTTTTCAAGATGCAGAACACTTAGAACAAAAACTCAAAAAAATGAAATTGCTTTAAGCAGGTTTTTCATTTTCACTAATTTACCTAGAAATAAATAGGCATTGAAAACAGACCTATAATTAAAACTGCAAGTGCAATTAGCACTGTTAGTATAATAATCGGAAGAACTATTACTGAAACAAATGCTCTTCTTGCTGAAATTCCCATTAATTTTGAAGTAAGCATTGTTTCCATATACAGCGAGTAAATCAATTGTACAGCAATAATCAAAACAGAAATTATCCCAACAACAAATATTGCTCCAAGGCTCATGCTTGAAATGTCGGTTGCTATTCCAGTATCCTGTGTAAAAATTTTAAGTAAAAATGCAAACGGAACTCCTATTGCCCAAAAAAAAGCATAAGTTGCAGTAAAAAGATAAATCATTTTTTTAATAAACTCTTCAAATTTACATTTTCCTCCAAGTAATGTTGCAATAAGGAACTGAAAACCATAAACAAAAACTGAAACAATTAATGTAAAAACAATTCCAATAGGAATCATTAATATTGTCATTACTCCTCCAATTCCGGTCATAATTGCAGCCATTCCTGCCCCTGCAGAATTACCAAAAAAAATCGCACCAAAAATTTGGCCAACTGATTGAACCGCCAAATCAACAAGACTT
>CAYMWD010000174.1:0-2270 GCA_964394025.1 uncultured archaeon
AAAAATGCAGATATTTTAATTTCAGCAGTTGGAAAAGAAAAACTTGTTACAGTAGACATGGTAAAAAAAGGCGCAATAGTAATTGATGTTGGAACTAATCGAAACAAAGAAGGAAAACTTTGTGGCGATGTTGACTTTGAAAAAGTAAAAGAAAAAGTTTCATGGATTACTCCAGTACCAAAAGGAGTTGGTCCAATGACTATTGCAAGTTTAATACAAAATACTATTGATGCAGTGAAGGAGATAGAATGCATCCCCTCAAAATAGGCGTACTTGGTTCAACAAAAGGAACTGATTTACAGGCAATAATAGATGCAATTGAATCAAAAAAAATTGATGCAAAAATAGTTCTTGTTGTTTCAGATAAAAAAGATGCATTTATTCTTGAGCGTGCAAAAAAGCATGGGATTGAAACTTTTTTCATTAACTATAAAGATTTTGAATCACGCAGTAAAGCAGAGGAAAAAATTTCTGAAAAAATGCGTGAGAAAGAAGCAGAGCTGATTCTTCTTATTGGTTTCATGAAAATTATCTCACCTTATATGGTTAATGAATTCAAAGGAAAAATATGGAATATCCACCCTTCATTGCTTCCGAAGTATGCAGGGGGAATGGATTCAAATGTACATGAAGAAGTGCTTGCTAACCACGAGAAAGAAACAGGATGTACTCTGCATGAAGTAAGCGAAGAAGTGGATGCAGGAAAAATAATCTTGCAAAAAAAGACCAATATTGAAGCAAATGATACTATAGATACCCTAAAAATTAAGGTTCAAAAGCTTGAACAAGAGTGTTTTTTAGAAGCAATTAAAATGGTTATTGATGAAAAATTAATTATTGGTGAGTGATTATGAAGATAAAAACAGCATTAATATCAGTATCAGACAAAACAGGACTAATTGAATTTGCAAAAGAACTTGAAAAAAATAATGTGAAAATTATTTCCTCCGGAGGAACATACAAAAAAATAAAAGAAGCCGGAATTAAATGTATAGAAGTTTCGGAATTTACAGGTTTTCCTGAAATGCTTGACGGACGTGTAAAAACACTTCACCCAAAAATCCACGGCGGAATTCTCGCAAGAAGAAATGATTCACATCTTGCACAACTAAAAGAACATGGAATTGAAACAATTGATTTAGTTGTTGTAAATCTTTATCCTTTCAAAGAAACAGCATTAGCTGGAAAAGGACTTGAAGAGTGCATTGAAAATATTGATATTGGCGGACCGACAATGATTAGAAGTGCGGCAAAAAACAATGAAAGTGTTGGTGTTGTTGTTGATTCTTCACAATATGAAAAAGTACTTGCTGATTTAAAAGAAAATGATTTTGAATTAAGCGAAAAAATGAGAAAAGAATTAACACTTGAAGCATTTCAACACACTGCATTGTATGATGCAACTATTTCAAATTATTTAAAAGAAAAATTTGAAGGAGAAAAATTTCCTCAAAATTTTTCACTTGGTTTTGAAAAAGCAGAAGCATTAAGGTATGGCGAAAATCCACACCAAAAAGCAGTCCTTTACAAAGCACCTTTAAGAGAAGGAAATGGGATTGTTGATGCAGAACAACTTAATGGAAAGGAACTTTCTTTTAACAATTATAATGATACAAATGCTGCAATTGAACTCCTAAAAGAATTTGATGAACCTGCTTGTGTAATTGTAAAACACGCTAATCCATGCGGAGTTGCAGAAGGAAAAAATATTGAAGAAGCATTTACAAAAGCACTTGAATGCGACCCAACTAGTGCATTTGGAGGAATAATCGCAATTAATAGAAAATGCGATTTGGCTACAGCAAAAAGAATTACTTCTTTTTTCAACGAAGTTGTAGTTGCTCCAGGCTTTGATGCTAATTGCCTTGAAGAACTTAAAAGCAAGAAGAATCTACGCATACTGAAGCTTGAAAAAATAAGTGAAAAGAGCAAAGGGTTTGATTTTAAGCATGTAAATGGCGGTTTATTGGTTCAAGAGAAAGATGAAATACACTCAAAAGAATGGGAAAATAAATCAGGAATAGAAGCTTCTAATGAGGACAAAAAAACAATGGAGTTTGCTTGGAAAGTAGTAAAACATGTGAAAAGCAATGCAATTTTACTTGCAAAAAATAATGCAACAATAGGCATTGGCGTCGGTCAAACATCAAGGGTTGATGCAACAGAACAGGCAATAAAACAAGCAGGCAAAAAAGCAAAAGATTCTATTTTAGCATCTGATGCATTCTTTCCATTTAAAGATTCAATCGAATTATCTGCTTCAGCAGGAA
>CAYMWD010000175.1:0-2229 GCA_964394025.1 uncultured archaeon
GAAGAAGCTCGTCTTAAAGCAGAAGAAGATGCAAAAAAATCACCAATTACAGGATTTGTAAATCTTGCGAGTGATGTTGCTTTTCCTCTTGGGGCATTGGGGGTATTGCTTTTAATCGGAGTTGTAATTTTCATTGCTAAGGACCACATTCCAAAAATGGATGATCTTTATACTAGAACCGATGAAAATAATTTGCCTTTAGGTGATGATGATATTGCAGAAGAACTCACTGCTGGAAGCAAGTGGGCATTTAGTAAAAAAGAAGAGTAAATGAATTACTCTTCTAAAATTCTTTTTTTTTAGTTTTTTTATTTTATTATTTTTTCTTTTCAATTGCAGCTTTTACCAATCCAAAATAAATTGGATTTGGTTTTGTTGGTCTTGATGTAAACTCTGCATGATATTGTGTTCCAATAAAATAAGGATGCTCTGATTTTGGAAGCTCAAGTATCTGCATTATTCTTTTTTCAGGAGCTCTGCCCGAAAATATTAACCCGCATTCTTGTAATTTATCAATGAATTCAGTATTAACATTAAATCTATGTCTAAATCTTTCCCTTACCGATTCTTTTTTCCCATAAAGTTCATAGGCCATTGTTCCTTTTTCAACTTTAACATCAAATCCGCCTAATCTTAGTGTTCCGCCTAATCCTTCAACTTCTTCTTGTTCAGGCAAAATGCAAATCACATTGTTCTCTGGGTCTTTTATTACTTCTTCTGTGCTTGCTTTTTTTATTCCGCACACATTTCTTGCAAATTCAACAACAGCCATTTGAAAACCATAGCAAATTCCCAAAAAAGGAATTTTGTTTTCTCTTGCATATTTTACTACTGCAATTTTCCCCTCAATTCCTCTTGTACCAAATCCACCAGGCACAATAATTCCATCAATTCCATTCATTTCTTCTTCTACTTTTGTTTTATTTGTTTCAATGCTAGTTGTTTCAATCCACTTAATATTTACCTTTGTTTTAAGTGCAGCTGAACAATGCTCAAGTGCTTTTACAATGCTTATGTAAGTGTCTGCAGTTCCTGTGTATTTTCCTGCAATTCCAATTGTTATTTCATTTTTGTATTCTTTAACTGCATTTTTTTCAGTCCAATCCTTTAGGCTTGAACTTCCATTTGCTTTGTGTTTTTCATTTAAGCCAAGAATTTTAAGAATTGCTTCATCTAAACCTTGAGCTCTAAAGAAAAGTGGAAGTTCATAAATATTCCCAACATCATAGCTATTGAATACCCTTTCCATAGGAACATTTGCATTCATTGAAATTTTTTCTTTAACATTTTCAGTAACTGGGCTTTGGCTTCTGCAAGTAATTATATCTGGCTGAAGACCCATACTCATTAATTGTCTTAATCCTAATTGAGCTGCCTTGCTTTTGAATTCTCCTAAATGACCTGGTTCAAGGATGTAGGTAAGATTCACAAGACAAGTATTTTCATGTCCTTCCTCATAAATAAGTTGTCTAACACTTTCCATTGCAAACATATTCTCATAGTCTCCAACAGTTCCTCCGATTTCTACAAGAACAATATCTGCTTCCGATTCAACTGCAAGATTTCTAAGTACCATTTTTGTTTCGCCAGTTACATGAGGAATGTATTGCACATCTCTTCCCATATATTCTCCTTTTCTTTCTCTTTCAATTAGTTTTTGGTAAATTTGTCCATGAGTAACAAAATTATTTTTTGTAAGTTCAATATTGAGGAATCTTTCATAAGAGCCAAGGTCCATGTCAGTTTCAGTACCGTCATCTAAAACAAAAACTTCTCCGTGTCTAAATGGGCTAAGCGTTCCAGAATCAATATTGATATAAGCTTCGATTTTAATTGGGGCAACTTTTAATCCTCTATCTTGTAAAGTTTTGCCCAACACAGATGAGAAAATTCCTTTTCCAATTCCGCTGATAACAGAACCAGTTATAATTACATATTTGGTTTTTCCTTTTTTGTATCCTTTTGGAAATTCTGCGAAGTTTTCACTGCTTGATTTATCTGATATTTTACCTAAAAATTTCTCGTCCATGTCCCCACCTAATCATTTTCAAATTCTGCAATGCTGTAAGCAAATACAGCACATTAATTATTCTATAAACAGACTAAATTTATGTCCATTCAAGTATTTAAGCATTTTCCTGCCCCCATTTTCAAAAAAAAAGCGAGAAATAGCTCTATAATGGAAAAAACGGTTTTACGAATTATGCAACTATTTACATAAACGGAGAG
>CAYMWD010000176.1:0-2218 GCA_964394025.1 uncultured archaeon
TACAAGAATCAGAAGTTTGTCTTCAAAAATATCCATTATTACTCTGTAATCCCCGACTCTTAAACGATAAGCATCTTTTCCAACTAGTTTTTTCACGTGCTTTTCGGGGTTGAATTTAAGTCTGTCAAGTGCATTAGAAATTCGTTTCTGATTGGCTTTTTCAAGTTTTAAAAATTGTTTTTTTGCATTTGAGCTAAAAAGTATACTATACAATTCTAAAGCCCCGCTTCTTTCTTAACCTGCTCAAAAGTATAAAATTTGCCTTTCTTAAACTCTTTTCTTGCTTCGTTAATTTCTTTTTCAGTTTCTTTGCTCAATTCAGCAGTATCCTCCAAAAGATTCCAAAGAACTTCCTCATAACTTTCAGCCTTAACAAATTTTCTATTGTCTATTTCTGCCTTAAGTTTTTTACTAATTTGAATAGTAGTATTTTCCATAGTAATCTATAGCCTAGTATAGTATTTAAGTTTTACTTTTTAATCTAAATTAGGATTAATTCATATATCTAACTTCAAACAAACAATTAAATTAAGAAAAAGCATTTACTATGAAATGGACAAAATTAAAATTACTTATTTAGTTGATGTTCTTCTTTTGATTTTCTTTATATTTGCAGGAATTACAAGTATTATTTTCTTTTTTCCACAAATCGGTAAGTTAGGTTTTAGTGGTTCTGATTTGAGTTTTGTGCATCGTTGGGCCGGCATATTAATGGTTGGTTTAGCAATTTTACATGTTCTTTTCCACGGAAAAATGCTAATTGCAATGACAAAAAGAATTTTTGTAAAAAAGAATTAAACCCTTAGAATTCGATCAAAAAAATGAGCAACCGTTCTTGTCATTGATTCTCTTTCATCATAATCTCCGCTTAATATTATTGCGGAAAGTTTATTTTCTTCTATTTTTTTCATAAGCATGTGTAAAAATCTTTCAATATCTTGAGCTTCATTGTAAATGGTAAGAGTTGAAAGAGAGTCAAAAATAACAAAAGATTTTTCACCTAAAACTGAATCAAGGTGATTATTAATTTGAATTAATCCTCGTGTTAAATTTGAAGGAGAACCAGAGTAAAGAACATTTTTCTCATTGTCAGGATTGCTTTTTCCTGAAGAAGGCGTAAAATCAACAAAAAGAATATTTTTAGTATCAATATTGTATTTTTTGAAATCTCTTTCAAGTTTTTTTGCACTCGCATTAAGAGTTATGTATACAAGCTTGTGTTCTTTTGTGTATTTTTCAGCTAGGATGTTTTTAACATCCGAATAATCTGCTGATTTTGTTAATGCAAGTGCAGTAAAAGGCTCAATTATTCCTTCGATAGCATACTCTACTCTTAATTCGCGTTTTTTTTCGCCTGTGAGTAATTTTTCTATGTCATCTCTATCCATATCACAGCAACTTTTTAATTTTTTTTTTATAAAAAAAGAAGTAATTCTATAACAAATTTCCCTGTTATTGTTTATAATACTTTTTATTTGTCTTTTTTTATGTTTTTTTCTTATTTTGAACAATAATAGATATTTTTTGTTTGTAATTGCTTCCTGTACTCTTTAAATTTTCTTTTTCTCTACTACTAACAATAGTATTGGAGGTTTTGGTTTTGAAAGTAGCTATTAATGGTTTTGGAAGAATCGGCAGGCTTGTTCTTAGATGTGGGGTAAGCGAAAATATGGAGTGGGTTATTAATCACCCAAGCGGTATTGAAAGTGCTGAGCAGATGTTCAAGTATGATTCTGTTCACGGAAAATACAAAGGCGAGGTTTCAATCCAAGGCGATAACCTTGTTGTTGACGGGAAAAAAATAAAAGTTATTTCTGAAAGAGTTACTCCTGATAAATTGCCTTGGAAAGAATTAGGGGTTGATGTTGTAATTGAAAGCACTGGTGCTTTTAGAAAAAAGGAAGATGCCGAAAAACACATTGAAGCAGGTGCAAAAAAAGTAATAATTTCAGCACCTGGAAAAGGCGATGTTACTAGTATTGTAATTGGAGTAAATGACGAAGCTCTTAGTAAAGCTGGAAATGTACTTGACAATGCTTCTTGTACAACAAACTGCTTAATGCCTGTTATGGATGTTCTTGTAAATAAATTTGGAGTAAAAAAAGGGTTCATTACAACTATTCATGCTTATACAAGCGATCAAAATTTGATTGATGGTTCGCACAAGGACTCAAGAAGAGCAAGGTCCGCGGCAATGAATATTATTCCTACAAGTACT
>CAYMWD010000177.1:0-2204 GCA_964394025.1 uncultured archaeon
TACTATGCAGTTTCATTTGATGGCGAAGGAGACGCAATAGTAAGAGCACAAATTGATATTGAAAATACAATTGATAGAGCAATAAAAAGAATTGATTTAGAAATTCCAGGACAAATAGTAGTATACAAAGCAATGCAAGAATCGCCAACACGAGAACGTATTGAATATGAAAAAACAGTAACATCAGATGTTACTTTACTTCACCTTGAACTTGGAACCGCAATAGAACAAAGAAGCCAAGGAACAATTGTTTTATTTTACAAAATACAGAGATATGCAGAAAAAAATATTACAGGAAATTTTGATTTTGATTTCAAAACAATAATTGACAAAGACGCAATTTTAATAGAAAATGTTCGAGTTGCAATTAACGTACAAGAAGGCCTTTTCATTAAAGGCGGCGAAGCAAAAGTTGATTACAGACCAAACATAGGATTTATGTCCGAAGCAATGATGGTAAAAACAGCAGATATGGGAATTAATTCACAAGAGTACAGAGATTATTATTATTCAATTAGAAATGCAAGTGGATTGGTAAAAAATGCACAGAACCTTGACCCATTTGAAAGTTTTCATGTAAAAGGAAACTATGGAGAAAACTGGATAGCATTATACTTTTTTGATATTGCATTTTGGATTCTAATTATTGCTACAGCAATAACAGGAATTATATTAATACTAAAAAAAATAATACCTAAAATTAAAGAAAAAAATAATAAAAAAAGCGAAGAAAAAACAAATAAAATAATTAAGAGCATTGTTACTGCGTTTGTTTCATCAGGCTCAGCAATTACATCTGCAATAGGTTCATTCATGATTGCAACAGTAATAAATGAAATGCATTATTCAATGGAACTATTTGCACTCTTTGCATTAATGCTTGGATTAATAATTGCAGCAGGGTTTATTTTCATTCCTCCAATCTATGTTTTTTCAAAAGATGGAGCACTATACGGAGCATTAACATTCTTCCTAACACTATTATTCTTAGTAATTGGGAGCATGCTAATAGCTGTAGTGTTTAGTGTATTGTTCATCACCCCAGTTTATACAACCGGAATGATGATTGACTAAAAAAAGTAAATTAAGCTTTCACAATAAGTTGTGAAAGGTCAAATTCCGCAGTGTGTGGAATTTCTTCTACTTTTTTAGTTTCTCTATTATATTTTAGAGATATCATATATCTCACCTCTTTGTGTGTTATTTAAGTTTCTTTTAAACTCGTTTTTTGTTAAGAAAATTCGGTTAATTTATCCCAAAGAACCTTCACTTTTATTTCTCTTATATATATGGCCCCTAAGTAGTATAAAAAGTTAACGAACGTTAAAATCAACGCAAATTCTCGCAAAAATACGCTAATTAAAAAAAATACTAATTAACAGAACCAAAGAATAATTAATGTTCTGAAGTTAACCCTTATAATGGAACCAATATTTACTGCAATTTTTCTTTCACTTATTGCAGGGTTATCCACAACAATAGGAAATTTAGCCGTATTTTTTGTAAAAGACCTTAATTGCAAACACCTTGCATTTTCACTTGCTTTTTCAGCAGGAGTAATGATAACAGTTTCGTTTATGGAACTTTTACCCCAAAGTGTACAATCAATAGGATATGAAACAGCAATATTTTCATTCATTATTGGAGGATTATTCGTGCTTTTAATTGAATATTTTATACCGCATGAATATCTTGAAGAAAAAGCAAAAATAAAAGAAAATAAAGCACTAATGAAAACAGGAACCCTGATTTTTATCGGCTTATTTATCCACAATTTCCCCGAAGGATTAGCAGTACTAACCTCAAATTTACATTCCCTCGAACTTGGAACCATTATTACAATTGCAATAATTATGCACAATATACCTGAAGGAATAGCAGTATCAATTCCAGTATACTTTGCAACAGGTAAAAAAAGAACCGCATTTTTCATTTCATTTTTATCAGGCGTTGCAGAACCAATAGGTGCAATAATAGGCGCGCTAATATTACTGCCTTGGCTTTCAGCAGAAGTAATTGGAATGAGCCTTGCATTTGTTGCAGGAGTAATGGCGTATATAAGTTTCAATGAGCTTTTGCCCACTGCAAATTACCATTGTCAAAAAGATTACAAACTTATACTAAGTGCGTTCATTTTTGGGAGCATAATAATGGGACTGACACTTATTTTGGTAGCATAAGCCCTATGATTCCAAAAGATATTT
>CAYMWD010000178.1:0-2192 GCA_964394025.1 uncultured archaeon
ACTAAGATAAGGATATGGTTTTACAAATGATTTTTCAATCAAATTAAGTCTTATTCGTTCATTATCAAAACTTGCATAATTTTTCATTATATCATAAGCTTCATTATTAGAATTTGCAAAAGCAGCAAGTCCGGTTATTTTCCCTTCATGTCTTGTTGGTCTGAAACCAAGATATTCGGTTACTGCTGAATAAAGTAAAGCTATTGAATGATAATCAGGCGTTTTGTGTACTGAAGTCATTTTTCCTTCAGTACATTTCATTGTTTCTCCACAGAGCCCATCTCCTTTTCCATCAAAAGAAACTGCAAGAGCATCTTCTTTGAAATTTGACATATAATATGCTGAAGCATTATGCGCAGTATGATGTTCTGTCCAAATTATTTTTTTTTCACCAAGAGAATGTTCTTTAAGAAAATTCATTATTCTTTTTTTTCTGTTTGATTGATAATCAAAAGCAGCAGCATAATAAAGTGGCCCCCAATTTCCAAAATTATTTAGAAAAAATAAAGCCCATCTTGGATTCATTTCAGAAATTATTGTACCTATTACTCTTTTTGAAATTTGAAAAGGGCTAAGAAGAGGAACTGCAATTGCATCTATTTCTGATTTTTGAATTTTTGCAATATTAAAAACTTCTTCTATACAAAGATTAGGTAAACCATCGTATCTACCATCATGAAATTTTATCCTAGATAATCTTTCTTCCTCTACGACTGCAGAAATTTTTCCATTATTTACAATTGCGGCTGATGCATTATGACCATCATAAAAACCAAGTATTTTCATATCAAATTACCTTATCTTAAAATATACCAATTAAATAATAAAGATTCGGTCTGAGTATTATAAATAAAATTGGTACAACCCTATATTTTAGCTTTATTTGAACAAATCAGAGTATTTTTCTTAGCGTAACTCGGATTCCAACTGCTCTATGAATTATTTTCTCCCATAAAACAGGATTAAGATTAGGGATAAATCCAATTATCTTTTGGAGCATTGGATTATTTGTAAATATAAGCTCACATTTTTCAACACTAAACCCGTAATTTGTTCCAGAATGATAATTAAATCCCTTTACAAAAAATTCAGCACTAAAATAGTTTTTATGGGTAGGAAAATAAGCATCCGGCCAAGTGAAATGTGGAACAATAAGAGTGAGAGTCCCATTCGATTTTAGAATTCTATTTGACTCATTAAAAAAATGAGTATAATCTAAATGTTCAACAATTGCTTTTGCATATATTTTATCAACACTAGAATCGATAAATGGCCAATCTTTTTCTAAATCAGCAACCACATCTGGAGAATATTCTGAGTTAGAGTCTACATTTACCCAACCAAGCAAATGTTTTGATTTTGCACCACAGCCTAAATTAAGTTTTATATTGTTTGATTTTTGAGATTTTGAGATTTTTAACACCTATCTATAAATAAGCTGGAAAATATATAAATTATATACTCAATTTATAGCCTATTAGTTTAGCTCTAAAAATGGTATTTAAAACTTTAAACAAATCCCATTAAAACAAAAATTAACAAAAAAGAATGATTTATTAATGTTCATATTTATTATTACAAATAACAAGCCAAATGAACTAAACAAGATAAAGCAAATCAAAATGAGAGATTTTAATGATATCAATAGTTGTTCCTGCATATAATGAAGAAGAAGTAATTGAGAAAAGTATTTCTGAATTATTTTCAAAAGTCAAAATTAAAGAGGGCATTGAAATTGTAGTTGTAAATGATGGAAGCAAAGATAATACTCTTAAAATTCTTGAAAAATTAAAAATAAAATTTCCACTTCTTAAAATAGCAAATCACCCTAAAAATAAGGGCTTTGGAGAGGCACTTAAAACAGGAATAAAAAAAGCAGAAGGCAGAATTATTGTGACAATGGATTCTGATTTAACACACCCTGCAGAACTTGTGGTAAAAATGGTTGAAAAAATTGATTCTGGTTATGATGTTTGTATTGCTTCAAGGTATGTTAGAAATGGAGGTATGGAAAATGTTCCTTTATGGAGAGTTCTTTTGAGTTACTTTACTAATCTTACATTTTCAGCTATTTTTTTCACAAGAACAAGAGACCTTACGGGTGGTTTTAAGGCATACAAAACTGAAATGTTGAAAAAAGTGAATATAACTAGAAGTGATTTTAGTGTTCAAATGGAAATTATTGTTGCATT
>CAYMWD010000179.1:0-2140 GCA_964394025.1 uncultured archaeon
CATTTTCAATAACAACCTGTTTTTTTATTGCTTCAACAATATCCGGAAACATGTGAGTCATGTTTTCGCTTTGTCTCGAAAAAATAGTAATCTCATTTCCTTTTTTGTGACATTGTATCCTAAAACCATCATACTTTGCCTCAACTGCGCATTTGCCTAATTTTTCAATGATTTTTTCTGCACTAGGAAGGCGTTCTGCAAGAGTTGGTCTTATTGGTGTACCTGGTTCTATTGAAATTTCATTGAGTCCTTTAAGTCCTTTTTCAGCAATTTTTTCTGCAATGCTTCCGAGGTCTGAATAAATATTATATTTTGCTTCTATTTTTTCTCTTAATAGTGCTTTTGCTTTTCTTTCAAATTCTTCTTTTCGTTTTTCGTCCTTTTTTTCTTTGAGTGTTTCTTCAATTTCTTTTTTTAATTTTTTATCTTTAAGAAATTCTTCAAGATGATTTAATGCAAAAGCATCCATTATTGTTGGGTCTCCCACTCCAAGCCGAAGATTTCCCATTGGTATTCGAGTAATAAATTTTGCTTCAGTTCCAGTTGCACTGTTGATAAGTTCAGCAAACATTTTGAGTTTTGTTTCTTGACTTCCTTTTCCTTCAAGTTCAGACATTTTTATAAAATTTGAAAATACTTTTTCTATTGAAAGTTTTTCAACAAAAAGTGATTGTTGTTTTTTCTTTGAACAAAATTTTTCAGCAACCAAACCAAGGTCTCCCAATTCACGGTATTCTGTTTCGACATCTTGTTTTGTATAACCTGTTGCTTTTACAATTCCTTGTTCAATTAGCCCTTCACCCATTCCGGCTTCAAGTGCAGTATGTCTTGGCCCTAAATTTCCCTGTAAAAAATAAACTGTTTTTTCAGTATCTTTGCTGTTCATTTTATTGAAAATTTCTGCTAATATTGAAGTCATTTCAAGTCTTGAAGAAACTGACTCTATTTTGTTGAAATAATCTGCAAGAGTTGAAAAATCCATGTAAAAATCAAGTGCTTAAGTAATTAAAAGAGCTATTTTTAATATTAGAAATGGTGGGGCCGCCCGGATTCGAACCGGGGTCGTAAGCTCCCAAAGCTTAAATGCTAACCAGGCTACAACACGGCCCCAATAGGAAGAATTTCTATACAGCAATGCTTTTAAATCTAAATTTTTTGCACTTCAATAAGGTTTGAGTGCTGTTTTTGCGAAGAATCAAGATTTCCTGTCACAATCACGGTTTCGCCTTTTTTAACGAGTTTTTCGCGTTTAAAAAATTTTATTTTATTTCCTGTTAATAGTTTTCCTGCTCCGCTTATAATATGCGGACAAACGCTAAAATAAAATGAAAGAAGCACAAATGTTCTTTTTGACCATGATAATCCAATAATGGGTTTTGGTATTCTGAATCTTGAAATCATTTGACAAGTGTAGCCTGATTTTGTAAATGCAATAATTTTATCTGCTTTTAAATAGTTGCAAAGATCGTAGATTGATTTTGTTATACTGTCACTTACATTTTCATTAAGTTTCATGTCTACTAAATTAGGTATATTTTCTTCAACTGCTTCACATGAACGTCTCATTTCCTTAACTGCATCAACAGGGCTTATTCCAATTGCAGTTTCGCCAGAAAGCATTAAACAGTCAGCCCCATCTAAAACTGAATTTGCAATATCGCTTATTTCTGCGCGCGTTGGATATTTATTTTTTATCATTGATTCAAGCATTTGAGTTGCAACAATTGAAAATTTTCCTTCATTAATTGCTTCTTTAATCATTTTTTTTTGAAGCAAAGGGATTAATTCTCTTTTAATTTCTGCACCAAGATCTCCGCGGGCAATCATTATTCCATCAGCTTCTTTTAGAATTTTAGAATAATTATTCACGCCTTGTTTTGATTCAATTTTTGCAATTATAATTGAATCTTTTCCAACTTTTTTTCTAAGTTCTTTAATGTCCTTTGCGGATCTGCAGAATGAAAGCGCATAAGTTTCAATTTTTTTATTTTTTGCCCAAGAAATTATTTTTTTGTCTTTTTTTGTGAGCGTATCAAAATCAAAATCAATATTTGGGATGTTGATTCCTGTGTTGCATTTAAGGTTAAATGAATCATAAAATTTTTCATCCCCCTTCAGATCAATGTTTATCGCATCAAGA
>CAYMWD010000180.1:0-2133 GCA_964394025.1 uncultured archaeon
TGAGGCGAAGTAACTTCGTGCATTAAATGTAATCCAATAAACAGCTGGCTGTCTCCAGTCGGAAGAGTTTGCACTTCATGCATTTTCCAAACTTTGTTGAAAAGATTATCAGACATGCAAATATTCAGAAAGGAAAAGGATTAAAATGCCAATTAGCGAGAGTTTGATTGTTTTTTGTACTTAGTTTCTGCATATTTGATTATTTGTTCAGCAAAATTATAGCCTAAGCTCTCAAAACCCTCAAAACCTGGGCTTCTGTTAATTTCAATAATAAAAAGGCCTTTTTTGGTTAAACCTACATCTATTCCTGCAATTTCGGTTTGAACTGCTTTTGCGGCAATAATGCATGCATTTTTAATTTTTGAATTAATACGCGTTTTTTTTGGTTTAGCTCCTTGATAAATATTATGAAGCCATGAATCAGATAATTTTTCCATTCCGCCAATTACTTTATCGCCAGTTACATAAACCCTATATTCATGTTCAATTTCAATAAATTCTTGTGCAAGATATTTTTTTCCTTTTAATTCTGAAAATTCTTGTAAAAGATTTTCTTTTTTTACTTTCTTAATTCCTTGACCTCTTTTTCCTCGAAGAGGTTTTAGAACAACGTATTCAGAATTAAAAGATTTTATTTTTGGAATATTTTTTTTCAAAAACATTTCAGTTTTAGGAATGTATAAATGTTTGGCTGAAATTAATTTATAATTTTGAAATTTATTTCTATCTATTTTTTTTGCAAGTTTTTCATCTACTACTGTTTTTTTTGAATCAAAAAATCTTTTTGCAATTTTTTCAACTAATGGAAGATTTTTTTCCGCTTGCCGGATAAGAAGACAATCATAATCTTTTGGGTTAATTTTATTTTTTTCAGAAAGCAGAATAAATTCAACTAAATGTTTTCTTTTTTTGGCTTCCTCAATTATACGGGAAGTTTCGTAATTTTGTTCAACTGAAATAACTAATAATTTCATAATCATAAAATCAACTTTAAAAAAATAAAACAGGGGGCACAACCCCCAAGAATAATAAACAGAGTTATTTTTCATTTTTTATTTATTTCTTTTTTTTCTTTGCAGGAGCTTTAGCTGGTTTAGCTTTTGCTGCTGGTTTTTTCTTTGCTACCATTTACATAACCTCCTTTTCAGTATAAATTGCAATCTGTATTTTCTTTTGAGATTGCAGAAATAGTTTAGTTTATTTTAATTTTTCTTTCAGCCTATAACCGGATTTTACTCCGCTCCTTTAGACTAATCATATTGTGCTTTTCAAGTATTTAAACGAATATGTAAAATAAAAAAATAAGTAAAATAAAAAAGCACAGTAAATATTTTTGTGAAAATATTATCAAAAGCTCAGAATTAAATAGCACTTTAAGCCAATTAAATTATGCAAAAAATTGCAATTATTACTTTGCTTAGTATACTTATTATTTTTGTTCTTGGATGTGCAATCCCAAATGACATTAATTCTCTTGATGCTAATTCTCTGGCCGATAAACTTCCAGGAAATATAGCAGATAATATTCCATGGGATGAAATGATGGGAAATGATCCCAATAACCAAAATAATAATCCTGATACTGATTCAGGAGATGGAGATTCTGCTGATATTATTAACAATGATGGTGATAATTCAGATTTTGGAGATGTTATGATTCCTGGAATCGATATGGAAAAAATGCAAGAAATAAATGAAAAAATAAAACTTTTTGATTTTGATGTTGGAGTAATTTGTAGAGCTAATGAAAGCGATGCTGTTGGTTATTTCCATACTATTGGCTCAAGAGAAGAAGGCACAAATGATGAAGGAAGATTTGAAGGGCAAATAAGTGTTTGTGAAAATGATACTATGCGTGCTTATTCAATAAGTCATGAAGCAACTTCTTTGCTTGGTTTTTGCGAACCAGAATATTGGACTCACGGGAATAGATATTGTGAAGGCGGGCACATTTCAAAATGTACTACTATAGAAGGTTGTTTGCCTTTTGATACTGATTGTAAAGCTGGAAAATTTAAATGTACTCCAGTTGAAAATTTGTCTATTGGTTGGATAACTTTATGGGCAATGGGTAAAGCTGAATGTGAACAATCAGAAATAAGAAGTCTTGTGGATAATCCTTCTTCATGGCCT
>CAYMWD010000181.1:0-2109 GCA_964394025.1 uncultured archaeon
TGGGGTATAAGCAGTATCATTTCTTACTACTGGGCTTGCAGGCCCTGTAATTGAATCAAGAACAGATTCGCTGTAAAGACTTCCGCCTCCCTGTTCGTAAAAAACAAAAACAAGTTTTTTTGTTCCCAAACACACAGGCACATATTTGTTTGTTTTCAGAGATAGTTTCATTGAATATACTGCATCTGAAAGAGTTTCCCATTCTCCTTCAGTATAAAGCACAGGACTATTGAAATAATCACCGTAATAAAAAGTATCTTTTTTTGTATATGCTCCTGAAGAAGTATCAACAGAAACTGTGCCGGGACGTGCATTAATTCCTTCAAAATAACCGCAAGAAGCATCAGTACTCCCTCCTTGAAAATTTATCAAAAAATCAGGGTCAAGACTGTACATATACTCATTTGCCTTGAAAACCAGAATTGCAGTTAGTTCAACATCATCTGCAACATCAAAACTTTCATGACAAGCAGGGTTAGTAAGCATAACTGCTTCAGAGTCAGGATTGCCTATTGTGTCAACACAAGGAACTCCGTTAACATTGAGCTGATATCTAAGAACTTCAAATTTCCCCGCAGCAAAAACCGAAGAGCAAAAAAGAATCAAAAATAAAATAAAAATAATTTTTTTCAAATCATCCCCTCCTCATTATTCCAATTACAACAAACACCACAAGCACTAAAAGTATTGGTGAAAAATCTGGTGCAGAAACACTATTATTATTGATAATCAAATAACCTGTATCATAATTGTTTGCTAAATCAATTTCGTCTTCTGTCTTTATTACTTCAGCATCAATTCTGTAATTGCTTTTGTCAGTAATATCTCCAAAATCAAGCTCAACAGTTTCAGTATCAAAAGCAGGCAAAGTAACAATTGTTGCAGTTGCAGTATAAACAACAACGCCGGATCTTAAATCAATTAAATCAGCAGTAATATTAACATTAGATTCGGCAGCTCCAGAAATGTTTGCAACATCTGCATGTATTATTAAATTTCCAGGTGGAAATTCAGGCGTACCAGAAACAGTTTCAACAAGTTTTATTGAAAAAACATCATTGCCTCCGGTTGGGGGATTGCTACAGCATATTTTTACAGGATAATTTGAATAACTATAATTAGCAATATGAGCATTAGTAAGATTATTTACTGGGTCACCAGAAACCCAAGTTCCATCCCATAAACTTACTACTCCAAATTCATTTGCAGCACAACTTAATTCACGGGCAGTACAAGTTGGACCAACTACACTTGAAGAAAGACAAATAGTTAAAGGATAATTTGCAGCTTCAGGAACTTCAACATGTGCATTAGAAGGACTTGAAAGACTCACAATTGCAAGAGCATCAGCTCTATCGCAACCTTCTACAACCGTATAAGCATCCATTACTGAATTAGGACACCAAACTTTGTATGCGTAAGTTCCTGCACTTAAAGTTGCAGCATGCGCATTTTGAGTATTGCTTGCAAGCATTACTGCAGTATAATCAGCGCTAGGTGCAATAATGCCTATTTCACATTCTGCTGAAAAACTAAAACTAGCAAAAAGCAACAAACACAAAATAAGCAATATTTTCTTCATATTCTCAGTTTTATAATTGCTTTTCTGGTTTTTATAAGTATTGTATAAATAGTAGTTTAGAGTTTATTCTATTTCATGAAAGTAGAAATTAATATTGAAAAAATACATGCTCTTGTAATTGCAGCATCAATTTTTCTTTTAGTAGTTGTTGGAATAGCAACCGCTTATCCTGATGTAATTTATTTTGCAGGAGGTGATGATCCAGCAATTTATGGACACACTTTAGGCGAAATAGCAATGCCATTTTGTACTTCTGGGCAAGTCCTTGGATTTGATTCTTCTTTAGGGTGGAGCTGTAAATCATCATCACCATTTAGTTTTAATTCATGTATTTATCAAAGAGGCGATATTGACGATAAAGATTTTGTAACCTGGTGTCCTTTAACACACCCAAAAGCAGTATATTGCGGAGCAGCAGATGATCAGGCGCCTAATACAGGGCCTACTTTAGTGAGCACAATAAACACATCGCCAGTGGAATGTGTTGATTATCTTGGAGGAGTAGGGGGTCACACAGAATCCTGTGA
>CAYMWD010000182.1:0-2066 GCA_964394025.1 uncultured archaeon
AATTCAATGGGTGCGCCTCTTACACAAAAAGATGAAGTGCAAATAAGAGCACTTGCTTTAAACTGTGCAAATCTAAAAAAAGAAAGAGAGTCACTTACAAATTACATTGATGAATATATGAAAAAAGAACTTCCAAATTTTGCTGAAATTGCAGGCTCTATAATAGGTGCAAAAATTCTAGCAAAAATAGGGGGCAAAAAAAGACTTGTAATGATGCCTGCATCAACAATACAACTTGTAGGCGCAGAAAAAGCACTTTTCCTTCATTTTAAAACAGGAGTAAAAGGCCCAAAATACGGCTATCTATACCAGCATCCGCTTGTTAAATCAACAAAAGCTGAACATAAAGGAAAAATTGCAAGAAGCATTGCAGCAAAACTAGCAATTGCACTTAAAGAGGATTATTTTGGCGATAAAAATATTGCAGACGAACTTAAAGCAAAATTAGAAGCACGAGCAAAAGAGCTTTTGGAAAGACAAGAAGACCCTAAAAAAACAGCAGAAAGAAAAAGAAAAGCAAATCAAATTGAAAGACCAATCGGTTTTCCTAAAAGAAATGACAGCCCAAGAAAAGCTTTTGGAAGAGGAACAAGCTTTGGAAATAGGGATGATAAACCAAGAAGAAGCTTTGGAGACAGAGACAAACCAAGAGGAAACTTCGGAAACAAAGACTATAAACCAAGAGACAGAAACTCAAACGACACACCAAGAAAACCATACTCTGAAAGAAACGATAAACCAAGAGGAAATTTTTCAACCGAAAAACCAAGCTTTAGAAGAGACTCAGAAAACAACAGAAGCTTTGGGAACAGAGATAAACCAAGAAGAAGCTTTGGAGACAGAGACAAACCAAGAGGAAACTTCGGAAACAAAGACTATAAACCAAAAGACAACTACAGAGACAGAAACTCAAACGACACACCAAGAAAACCATACTCTGAAAGAAACGACAAACCCAGAAGCACAAGTTTTGGAAACAGAAACGATAAACCAAGAGGAAGCTTTGGAGATCGTTCAAGACCAAAAAATAATGATTCGAAAAGAGGCAATAAACCTAAAAGTGATTACAAAAGAGACGATTCGGGCAAGCCTAGAAGAATAGCAAGTAAATTTGATGCTAAAAAAGGAAAATCAAATTTTAATAAAAAATCTGGAAACAAAAAGTGATTTGGTTGAAACCAAAAAAACTAATGGAAGGAGTCTATTCAATTAACGGCTCTATAGCAACCAAAAATCTTTTGCCTGGAAAAAGAGTATACGGTGAACCACTTGTTCAAGCAGAAGACCAAGAGTATAGACTTTGGAACCCAAATAGAAGCAAAGTTTGCGCTGCAATAAAAAAAGGAGTAAAAGACCTTCACCTTGAAAAAGAAAGCAGAGTTCTTTATCTTGGCGCTGCAGAAGGAACTACAATTTCACATTTAAGTGACATTGTGACAAAAGGAATGATTTTTGGAGTAGATATAAGCGCACGTTCAATGAGAAAATTTATTTATTTGTGTGAACAAAGAGAAAATCTTGTTCCGATACTTGGAGATGCAGGAAATCCGAATTCTTACAAAGAATATTTGGATGGTTTTTCAATTGACCTTCTTTTTCAAGATGTTTCGCAAAAAAACCAAGCAGAAATTTTTTTGAGAAATTCAAGAGTTTATTTGAAAAGAGGAGGCTATGGTTTTCTCTCGCTTAAAGCACGTTCAATTAATGCAAGTAAACCAGTAGAAGAACTTGTAATGGAAGAAGCAGAAAAAATGAAAAATGAATTTGAAATAATCAGCATTGTTTCTTTACATCCTTTTGAAAAAGACCATGCAATGATTTGTTGCATAAAAAAATAATTGTTTTAAAAAAATATTAATTTTTATTAGAATAGAAATTATTTATTTCTTTCAATCTCCACTTTTTCACCTATCTTTCTGAACTCAGAACCGCCAACATGCATCAAAAGTTTTAAAGCAGTATAATCCGCATGCCCTTCAGGAGTTACTTTTGAACAAAAACCCGAAAGAACTTCCCCCAAAATAAGCTTGTGATCACTTCCAGGAATTTCAACAATTTTTTTAAAT
>CAYMWD010000183.1:0-2041 GCA_964394025.1 uncultured archaeon
GGCTTCAAATCTTCGTTTTTCAACAGTAATCATATTTGTTGCTTTCAGTATGTTTAGATAATGGGCTATAGAATGCCCCCAGATACCGCCATAGCTTTTGATTTTATGTTTTTTCTTCAACTCTTCAATAATTTTATATCTGTGCCCATAACCTAATTCTTTGATTATTCGAATAACTTTTTTTGTGCAAATTTTACTTGAGCTTACTGAAGGATAAACGGAATCCAAAATATTTGTAGCTTCTTCAAAAGAATTTACTTTTTTGCTGAATCCTTCAGCATATTCTTTTAGTTTAAACCATTTTTCAGTTTCAAGTTCAAAAAAATTCTGCCATTCTTTTGTTTCATTTTTGTTTAAATTATTGCTCCAAAATCTCCAGTATCTTCCACTTCTTTTAGTCATCTTGTTGAATTTTAAATTATTCTCTTCAAGTATTGAAGAAACATCATCTCTGAACTTTTTGCTTAAAACACAAAATTCTATTTGGTGTTTTATGCCTATCCCTGCTTCAAATGATAAAGCGCCTATTGCAAACGCTTTTCGTAATTCTTTGTTTGAATTTTTTATTATCTCGGGTTCTCCAGTAGTACTACATTTGTAGCCGTTTGGGAAGTCTAAAATTTTGTTCAAATATCTACAAAATATTTTATTGCGGAATCTTATCATCCATTCATTTTTACTTTTTTGGATTGGGCTGTAATCAAGTTCAAATTCTTCTTTGAGCCATTTGCTAAATGCAATTAAATTGCTTTTGTGCCCATCAGAAATACAGAAAAAGTTTTGTGAGAGTGTCCCATCTGCTGCATGTGCGCCAGCAATTTTACAAATTTTTTTTGTTAACTTTTTTGGTGCTTTTACTATTTTTAGCGGAGGCTGACTTACTTTTAAATATTTAATTTTTTTCATAATTTGTTTTTTCATTTCTTTTTTATTTGATAGTACAATTAGTTCTTTAATAAAAATTAAAGGTAACCATTCTTTCCTCAAGTAAACTAATCGCTCCATGGTTATTGCTGAAACGTTTAATTTTTTTGCAAGCAATTTAGACAGTTTTCTTTTTGATAATCCTGATGTTTGTTTAATTGTCAAGATTAGTTTTTCAATTTCATTTTTGATGTCATCTCTTTTTGCGCAAATCCATTTTTTTGGGTTATCATCCAAAACATCGTCGTGTAAATAAAATAAATCTAAATTCATGTTATATCTTAAATTAATAATTTAATTGCTTTTTATTTTAATTGAAGGGGTAAATTGCCAGTGTGAATTTATAGCCGACTATCTTTGCTTGATGATTTGCTTTTTCAAAGAAAAATAAGTTCTTTTTTCTAATCAAAACTTTTATTTACCTGAATACCTATTTTATTCTTGGTTTAAATGGCAGATTTACTATTTTCAGGTTTTTTGGTTGTTGTAGGTGCAGTATTAATATTTGCAGGCTATAAAGCAAGAGAATCAGAGCCTTTTGTTATAAACAAACCAATGATTGCAATTGGAATAATTGCTATTCTTGCAGTTCCTGTTTTATTTATTCTCACTCCTGATCCTGTAGCTCCAGATGTGCCTGTGAATCCTGATTTGAATACGGGCAATACCCCTGACAGTGTTATTGCTGTTCCAGATAAAAACCCGCGTGATAGTACCACTGAAATTGTTTTTGGCGCAGATATCCTTACCAAACCTTCAAAGTGCGGCGAGCTCTACTGCTTCAATGTAAACATTACGAGTGTTGCTCTCGGAAAAACAGAGTCATTTGATAATGTGTTGGTTAAAACCGACGAATATTTTGAGCCTGAGAATTATGATTATTCTTTTGCAGGAACAAAAAAAGAAGGTTACATTCTGGTTCCAAGTGCTCATATAACAAAACTGCTTCCTCCTGAAGAAGGTGAGTTTGCATGAAGAAATTATGTGTTTTTTTGTTTATGTTTTTGTTTTCATCTTTCATTTTTGCAGGCTGTCCGAGTGAGGCCTGCGGAGAGGTTCAGAATTACGTTATGAACAAGTCCCCGACAAACAAAACTCTGAATGAAACATCTTTCAC
>CAYMWD010000184.1:0-2019 GCA_964394025.1 uncultured archaeon
CTTACAGTTAATCTTGGTTTTCCTGATTTAAGAAGTGCTAGTCTTTTTGAATAATCGGTCTTTGACTCGCGTCTTCTTCTGAATTTTACTTTATATGTTGGACCACTACTCATTTAGACTCACCTTCAACCATTGCTTTCACATACTTCTTTCCTTTGAAGTATCCGCCTTTAATCATTTCATAAATTTTTCTTGCAGGTTTTTTCAGAGGCACACCAGATTCTTTAAGTTCATTCAATGCTTTTCTCTGAGCTCTTACATTTTTAATCCAGTTTTCTTTTTTAGGAGTTCTAGATTTTTTTGTCCCTGTTCTTTTTCCTCTTCCTTTTTTTCTTCCTTTAGCTTTTTTTTCAGCAAGTATTCTTGCACCTGCTTTGCTTTGAAGATTCTTCTTCTTCTTTTTTATGATTCCATCTTTGATAAGCATTCTGACGTCTTCTTTGGTCATAGCTTCCTTTAGCCTTTCTCTTTCATCAGGATTTAGCCAAACCGCTGTTTCGCCGACCTTTAGTAATTCCGCTGAAATTGTTTTTGCTTTATTTTCTTTCATCAATACTCACCTATGGATTCAAAACCTTAATTTTTTTCTCAATTGCTTTGTCAACAATATTTAATTTTCTTCTTCTTCCCACTGTTCCGCTTACTCTTATTGCATGTCCTTTAGGAACTGTTTCAAGTTGAGTAATTGTGCTAATTGCAACTTCTCTGAAACCGCTTGGGTGTATATCTCTAATTGCTTTTGGTCTTCTGAAACCTTCTTTAGGTTTGTAACCATCAGACATTTCATGCCTTACATCAATTCCTCTTGGAAATCTCCACTTATCCCATTTGTCATTACTCTTTTTTCTTACGCTTCTTTTTCCAAATTGACCTCTAAAGACAGGTAATCCTGATTTTCCTAAAACTAAATTTCTTGCTTTAATAGTTTCTTTATCAGGTTTAACAATAATTTTTCGTGATATTTTTTCTTTCTTAATTTTTTTCTTTTCTTCTTTTACAGCTATTTTTGCATCAGCTTTAGTTTCAGCAGTAACTTTGGTGTCTTTAGTTTTTGCAGCTGATTTTTCAGTTTTAGCTTCAGGCTTAGTTTTACTTTTAGGAGTATCTTCAGCTTTTTTTACAGCTTTTACTTTTGCTGTTTTCTTTTCATCTTTTTTCTTTGCTTCTACCATAATTTAACACCTTAAATTTTACCTGGTTTTTCAGTAATGTAAACTCCATCCTGATAAACTCTAATATCTTTTCCTCTAATTTTTGTTGCCTGTTCAATATTAGCAGCAGTTTGTCCAACATGTTCTTTGTTTAATCCTTTTACTGTAACATCTTTTCCTTTAATTTCAACCTTAGTATTTCCAACAATTTTTGCAACTCTGGTTTTTTTTGCACCAGCTAAATTGTTGATTTCAACAGTATTTCCTTTAATTGTAACAGTCATTGGAAAGTGACTATAAACAACTTCCATTTTATATTCAAAATCAGCATTAAGTCCAGAAATCATATTTTTTATGTGTGATGCAACAGTACCGCATTCTGCAATTGCATTTCTTTTATCTTTTTTACACCATATGTCAATTCCGTTTTCGCCTTTTTTTATTTCTGCAAATTCAGATTTAAATTCTCTTTTTTGTTCTTTTCCAGAACCGCTTACTTTAATTGTGTGATTTTCAATTTCTACTGTTACGCCTTCAGGCACTTCAACTGTTCTAATAATTCTTTTAGCCATTTTGAATCACTTAGTAAACGTAAGCTAGAAGCCTTCCTCCAATATCTTTTTCTTTTGCTTCTGCATGTGTAAGAACTCCTTTTGAAGTGAATTCTTATAGTAGTCCAGAACAGGCTGCTGAAATTGTAAAAGCGTTTGTAGATGTTTATATTAAATGATATTCTTTTCAAAAACGTCTTCAAACTGCGTTTGATATTTTGTATCTGGGGGAATTGTAAGTGGTTTGGCAAAACCACTTTTTATCATTTCTAAATTTATAAAAATTGCTTGATTTGTTTTTGTATCATTTAAAAAAA
>CAYMWD010000185.1:0-2017 GCA_964394025.1 uncultured archaeon
ACAATCCAAGACAACATTCAATAGAAGATATTAGAAATTTGCTTGAAGAAATTTTTTGATTATTTTTGATTTAAATTGAAAATATGCAAACGGCTATTTTGTTTTAGGTTCCTGGTTTTTTGTTATTTTCTGCGTCTTTAATGGTTTTCATAATTCTTCTTTCTCTGGTTTCTTGTCTTTTAGAATCTTCAATAAACCAGATGTAATGTCTTTTATGCGAAGGCGAAAGTTTCTTGAAGTGTTCTTTTGCTTTTTTATTTTTATTTAATGCTTCTTCCAAATCTTTTGGAATTTCCGAGTTTATTTTTCGTGTTATTGGCTTTTCAAAAGCAGTTCCAAGTTTTTCTAATCCGGTTTTTGTAATTTTTTTTTCTTTAATCATTTTTTTTGCTCTTTTCAAATTAAGCTCGGACCAAATGCTTTTCGTTTTTCTCGGGGTGAATCTTTGACAATACTTTTCATCATCAATTCTTTTTACAATTGAATCAATCCATCCAAAACAAATCGCTTCTTCCACTGCATTATCATAAGGAATTCGTTTTTTTCCTGAACTCTTTTTGTAATAAATAAGCCAAATTTCTTTCTTTTTTGAATGGTTTTTTTCCAGCCATTTCCGCCATTTATCCGCGCTGGTGACATAAAGAGTTTCAGTTATTTCAGGCATTCAAATCCATTAATTTAAACAGGAAACTTTTTTACTATATGTTGCTTTGCAAATAAGCGTTAATGCCGTCAGTTCGAACTTGTTTCAGCATTCTATTCCAAAATATTTGTATGCTTTTCCGACTATGTAAATCGAACCAGTAATTAAAATAGTTCCATTTTTTCCTGCAAGTTTGGTTGCTTTTTTTATTGCGTCTTCTTCAGATTTAGCAATAATTCCAAAACCAATTTTTTGTTTTAATTTTTCAGGTTCTTCAGCACGAAAGGAATCTGATTTTGTAATTATTGTTTTTGCATTAATTTTTTTAAGAAGATTTCCCAGTTCTTTCACATCTTTGTCGTGCATTGCCCCTACAACTGCGATTATTTTTTTTAGCTTAAATTGTTCAAGTGCGTCAAAAAGTTTTTTCCAGCCATCAGGGTTATGTGCGCAATCAGCAATTATTAATGGTTTTTTAGAAATTATTTCAAGTCTTCCTTTTACTTGCGTTTTAAGGAGCCCGGTTCTTATACTTTTTTCAGAAACTTTGAATCCTTTTTTTCTTAATGCAATGCACGCTGACACTGCAAGTGAAGCATTTTCGCATTGATGTTTTCCGATAAGTTTTATTTTAATATTGTTAATTTTAGCAGGACTTACAATATCAAATTCTTGTTCTTCAATAGTAGATTTGATTATTTTATTTTTTACTTTTAACAATTCTGCTTTTTCTTTGTGTGCTTTTTTTTCAATTGTTTTAATCCCTTTATTTTTTTCAGAAACAATTACTTTTGAGTTTCTTTTTATTATCCCTGCTTTTTCAAATGCAATTTTACTTAGCGTTTTTCCGAGATATTGGCTGTGCTCCATTGAAATGGATGTTATTACACAAACTAATCCATTCAGTACATTGGTTGCATCTAATCTTCCTCCAAGCCCTACTTCTATTACTGCAATTTCTGTTTTTTCATCATAAAAATATTTTAACGCCATTGCTGTGGTTATTTCAAAATAATTTGCCTTAATTTTATTTTTTTCACAAAGTTCTTTGAAATAAGATGCAAGTTCAGCAAATTTTTTCTTTGAAATTTTTTTATTGTTGATTCGCATTCTTTCTGTTGATTCAACCAAATGGGGCGAAGTGTAAGTTCCTGTTTTGTATCCTTCTTCTATAAGAATTTTGGAAATAAATGCAGTTGTGCTTCCTTTTCCGTTGCTTCCTGCAATATGAACTGCCTTAATTTTTTCAGTTTTTACTTTTGCAATTTTAAGTATTCTTTTTGTTGTAGTAGGGTCAAAGTCTTTCATTGCAAAATGAAGCGAATGAAGCCAATTTTCAGTTTTTTTATAGCCCATATTCTGCATACTCAAATT
>CAYMWD010000186.1:0-1961 GCA_964394025.1 uncultured archaeon
TTGAAAAAAAAGAAATTCAAAGTAATTGAAGATGGAAAAGATGTTACACCTCAATTTGCACAAATAGCTGGAAGAACACTTATAGGAGCAACAGTTGTTGAAGAAAATCCTCTTAGATTAAGAACAACAAATAAAGGAAAAGAAATAGAAATTGATGTAACCAAACCAGAATCTGTAAGAGCTTATTTTGAATCAATGGGGACAGAAACTGAATTTGTCCAAAATGTAAGAGGGTTATACGATTTTGTTTTAACTCATGACAAAAAATTCTAATTATTCGACTTTAACTTTTTTCCATTTTCCGCCGCAATATTTTGTGATGTTTGAGCAGATTTCTTCTAATGCAGAATCAAGTTCTTTTTGAGAAGTGTATTTATTTCCTTGAACGTACAGGAAAACATTTTTTGTGAAATTTGTAACTTTAGTATGTTCTCCTTGTTTAACATCCATTCTGCAAAGAACAACTTTATCATCGACAAAAGCATATTCGCCTTTTGGAATTTCTAACGGCTCTTCTTTTCCAAGAGGGATGTACAATTCGTTTCCGTCAGTAATTTTTAATCTCACATTTCCTGAAACATTATCCAAATCATGAGCGCCAACAATCAAACCGCGCTTAATCGAAACTAAATTGTAAGAATCAACAACAGTATTTATTGTTGGTAGCTTTCCAGACTCTTTTGCAATTTCAACAAGATTCTTTACAGCATGCTTATCTCTTTTCACTCCAAGAGCATCATACAACTCCAAGTAACCTTTAATCACATCCCCTTTTTCCACTGCATCAAGGTCTGTTGTTTTGATTGTTTCACGCGCTTTTTTATCTAAGCCTTCATGTTTCTTTTTTACTTTAACATTTTCAATAACACAAGCAACAAGCTTGAAATCAAGGTCTTTCATTTCTTGGTCAATTTTAACAGAAATGTCTCTTGCTTTAATTTCTTTTTCTTCAGGAACATCAAGCTTTGAAAAAAGAATTTCTTTTTTCCCTATCTTGCCTTCTTTAAGAAGATTGAATTTTAGCTCTTCTTTTGAACCTAATTTTACACCTAATTGCGCAGAAATTTTTTCTGCTGTTTCAGGCAAAAAAGGAGAAAGCAAAATAGCAGTTATTCTTAGAGAATCAAGAACAGAATAAAGAACAGGAGCAGCTTCTTTTGATTCAAGTTTCCAGGGTTCTTTATCATTTATGTATTTGTTGCATGAAGCTACAAATGAAAAAATTTCATTCAATGCATTGTGCACTTCAAGCTTTTCCATGTACTCGTCAATTTTTTTAAAATCAAGTTCTTTTGAAAGAACCGAATCTGTTTTTTCTTTTGGAATTTTTCCTTCAAGTTTTTTTTCAGTTAAATTTAAAGTTCTGTTCAAAAGATTTCCAAGTGCATTTGCAAGTTCATTGTTGTGTCTCTCAACCAAAGCTTTTTCTGAGAAGTTTCCGTCCTCGCCCATTGGAATTTCTCTAAGCAAATAATAACGCACTGAATCCACGCCGTATTTTTCAGTAATAACAAGCGGGTCAATAACATTGCCTAATGATTTTGACATTTTTTCTCCGGATGCTGAATTAATAAAACCATGAACAAAAACTTTTTTTGGCGGAGCAATTCCAGCACTAAAAAGCATTATGGGCCAAATTACTGAATGAAACCACAAAATATCTTTCCCAATAACTTGAATATCCGCAGGCCAAAATTTTTCCGATTTTTTGGACGGATACTCTACTCCTGAAAGATAATTCAAAAGCGCATCAAACCAAACATAAATTACATGTGCTGAATTGTTTCTGAGCTGTATTCCCCAATCAAATGTTGTTCTTGAAACACTAAGGTCACGCAAACCCTCTAATACACGATTAACAATTTCCTGTCTTCTTCGAACAGGATAAATAAAATCAGGATTTTTTTCAACATACTCAAGCCACTGTTGAGTATAATTAGACATTTTGAAAAAATAAGACT
>CAYMWD010000187.1:0-1940 GCA_964394025.1 uncultured archaeon
TTTCTGCAATTTCTTGAGGTACCCCAAGTTCATTAATTGAAATCATTGGGTCAGGAGTAATAATTGATCTTGCAGCAAAGTTAACTCTTTTACCTGTAAGATTATATCTAAATCTTCCTTTCTTTCCTTGTAATCTTTGAACAAGTGTTCTCAAAGCTCTTCCACTTCTGTGTTTTGCCGGAGGAACTCCCGCAGTATTGTTGTTTATATAAGTAGTAACATGGTACTGAAGCAAATCCCACAAATCCTCAATAATAAGTTGAGGTGCACCAGCATCAATATTGTCCTTTAATCTAAGATTAATTCTAATAATATCAACAAGCTTGTGTGTAAGATCATCTTCGCTTTTAATTCCTGATTCAAGAGTAATGCTTGGTCTTAAGTTTATTGGAGGTACTGGAAGAGCAGTCATAATAAACCACTCAGGTCTTAGTTTTCCTTTTTCATATCCAAAAAACTCAAGGTCACTATCAGGTATTTTTTCAACCCATTCTCTTATTTGAGTAGGATAAATCCTATCTTTGTCAATGTAAAAGTTAGTTGGTTTGTCAAGAGAAATATCTTGTCTTTCTGCCTGACAATGAGGGCATTTTTTAACTTTCTTTGCTTTTGCAAGTATTTTCTTTTGAATATCAATTGAAGGGTCATCAATATAAATTTTAAGTGGTTCAAGTTTATCTTCTGCAATTGCAATTCTTCCACAACTTTGACAAGTTGCCTGCATTAAATTTTCAAGTTTTTTACCAAATTCACTATGTGCAATAGGCCTAACAAGTTCAACGTGTCCAAAATGGCCAGGGCACTTTTTCATTGTATTTCCGCATGTTTTACATCTAAGACCAGGATTAATTATTCCAAGGTGATTGTCCATTACTCCGCCTTCCATTGGGAAGCCGTCTTTATCGTAAGTTTCAGGGCTTTTAATTTCTATTGCTGACATTTTTCTAATTTGTTCAGGAGATAATATTCTGAACTGAATTCCAAGTATTTTTTTTGTCATCATTTTTAATCACCTTATACCTTATCCGTCAGCAAAAGCTTAGGGTATACTCCGAGTGCCTTAAGTTCATCAAGCAATAACTTGAAACCATAACTCATTTCAACAGGGTAGATTTTACTATCGTCAGCTTCGAGAACTCTTTTTACTCTTCTTACCTGGTCCTCAAAACCAATAACTCCTGCTGTTTCTGACACCCACATTGTTACTTTGTCTGCGTCTTCGATAATCTTTTCATGTAAAAGCATTGCTGCTCCGTGTCCAACAAGTGTTTCGCCTTCCATCTCTCCGAATCTTAGGCCACCTTCTTTTTCTTTTCCTTCAGTTGGTTGTCTGGTTAAAATTTGTACTGGTCCTCTAGCTCTTGATTGTATTTTGTGTGGAGCCATGTGGAACAATCTCCTGTAAGCACAAACGCCTGTGAAAATTTCGCCTTTAATTCTTTCTCCAGTTCGTCCATCATAAAAAATTTCATTTCCATTTTTCTTATACCCTGCGTCCTCTAACATTTTTTCAAGTTCTTTTTGAGGAGTACTATCAAATGGAGTTCCATCAATTTCTTTTCCTACAACTGATGAAGCTTTTCCACCAAGCATTTCTAATAAATGTCCAATAGTCATTCTTGAAGGAATTGAGTGTGGATTCAATAGTAAATCAGGTTTAATTCCATCAGGTGTAAAAGGCATATCTTCTTCAGGCACAATTAATCCTACAACACCTTTCTGTCCATGTCTTGAACTAAATTTGTCTCCAAGTTCCGGTATTCTTTCACTTCTAACTTTAATTTTAACAAGTCTGTTTCCTGAATCTGCTTCAGTAACAAATACTTTATCCACAAAACCAGCTTTGCTTTTTCTAATTGTAACACTGGCTTCTCTTCTTTTTTCTTGAACTACTCCAAATTCGTTGATTTCTTCAAGGAATCTTGGAGGTGATGTTCTGC
>CAYMWD010000188.1:0-1928 GCA_964394025.1 uncultured archaeon
AAAACAATAATGGACATTTTTGGAGACGGAAGTTCTGATTCGCCTGAAAATATTCTTGAAAAACACGGATTTAACATTTCAAAAAAATCATTTTGGGACAAGGGATTTAAAATACTTGAAAATCAAACAAAAATTTTGAAAAAAGAGCTTTGATTTAACTTAAATCAAAATATTATACAATAGCCCTGTAATCACAAAAGAAACAAAAAGGATTACAACAAATATTCCTAATAATTTTGGTTTCAAAACTTTTTTTAGTAAAATTAATTCAGGAAAAGAAATTGCAGTAATACTCATCATTAATGCAAGAGCAGTTCCAATTGACATTCCTTTTGAAACAAGAGCTTCAATAATAGGAATAGTTCCAGCAGCATTAGAATAAAGTGGAATTCCTGCAATTACTGCAAAAGGAACTGCAAGAATATTATCAGGTCCTGCTATTTCCAAAAAGAAATCTTGTGGAACAAAACCGTGAATTAGAGAACCTACACCAACACCAATAATTATGTATACAAATACTCCTTTAACAATTCTTTTTACTTCGTATTTTGCAAAAAGAAATCTTTGTTTCCAAGATTTGTATTCAGCTACTTGGTGAAATTGTACTTTTGCAAAATCTTGAATTTCTCCTTCAAGTCCTAATCTACCAATAATTATTCCTGCAATTACTGCAATCAAAAGACCGGTGAATATATACAATAACATTATTTCCCAACCAAATAAACTCCAAAGTAAAACAGCTGCAATTTCATTTATCATTGGAGATGCAACAAGAAAAGAGAATGTTACTCCTAAGGGTACGCCAGATTCAACAAATCCAATAAACAAAGGCACGGCCGAACAAGAACAAAAAGGAGTGGGTATTCCAAGAAGAGCAGCAAGTATATTTCCTACTCCTTCTTTTTTTCCACCAAGAATTTTTCTTATTCTTTCTTTTGTAACAAAAGTCCTAAACAAAGAAACAAAAAAAATTGCAATTATCAAAAGTAAAGTAACTTGTATTGTATCTGCAATAAAAAACTCAAGCGAATCAGCAAGAGCTCCTTCTAAACCAGTAAATGATACTACTGTTTTTGCAAATTGTTCAAGCATATAAGAATAATAAAATAAGCAAGTTGTTTTAATTTAACTCTTAATTATTCGTTAATTATAAGTGCCTTTTTACTCATACCTTAGTGCTTCAACAGGTTTGAGTTTTGATGCTGCTCTTGCAGGCCAAACTCCTGAAATTACACCTATTACTGTTGAAAGAACAATAGCAATTATAAATAATTGAGGCGTAACAACTGTTGTGGTTATTGTTGACATTAACAATGAAACCAATGTACCAATAATTGCACCGATAAGTCCGCCAATAAAACCAAACAAACCTGATTCAATAATAAAAAGTTCAAGTACTTCTCTTTCAGTTGACCCTAATGCTTTCATTATTCCAATTTCTTTTGTTTTTTCTAATACTGAAGTGAACATACTATTTGCAATTCCAACTGCACCAACAAGAAGTGAAACAGCAGCAATTGCAGTAAGGAAAAGGGTAAGTGTTCCTATTGTTTCACTTATCTGTTCCTGAAAACTAGCATTAGAGCTTACACTAAAATCTTGTGTTCTTTCAGTTACTCTTCTTGAACTTCTAAGGTCATCTTCAAGTTCTGCAACAGTTTCTTCTAATTTTTCTTCATCATCAACTTTTGCTTGTATTGAAGAATAAACATTTTTGTTTACATCAGTTACTTCCCATGCAGTTTTGTAAGGCATGAAAATACTATTGCTTGTAGTTCCTTCTTTGAGAATTCCTATTACAGTAAATTGTTTGTCTTCTATTGTTACTTTCCTACCGATTGTGATTGGTTGTTTGAATATTTCATTTGCAATTCTGCTTCCAATTACAATTTCATAAGAACCACTTGCACCAAGAAAACGTCCTGATT
>CAYMWD010000189.1:0-1922 GCA_964394025.1 uncultured archaeon
AATAGCCATTTATTTTTTCAGGAAAAATAACAACATCTTTATTCTGCTGACTAAAAATAATACCATGTCTTTTCCAAGTACTAAGATTTTTTGATGTAGCAAGAGAAGTTGAAACTCCTGAGTCCATTGAAACTGAAACATAAGTCATTGCATAACGTTTTTCTTGTTGCAAGTAAGTTATTCTTGGATCTTCAACTCCAAAATCACCATCATCTTTTAATCCATAAAAATCAGGCGAATCACTTACCATAAGAACTTCTTCTCCATCTTTAGCCAGAAGAATTTTTCTCATATGAGAAATAGTTGGAAGTCGATAAATGTCAGAATCGATTAAAGAAAAATCAGGCGTTATTTCCATTCTTTTTCTGCTAATTTTTTCAATAGTCCAATTCAAATCTTTTAAACCAGTAAACCTTGGTGCAAGAAATGTTTTTTCATCATGCATTGGTGTTTCTGCAATACGTGCATAAAGCATAATGTGTTTGTTTGGGAGTCTTACTCCCGCAGGATTTATGACTCCACGCACCCTAAAATTCTTTCTTGATGGTTTTATCATCTGAGGAGTTATAAGCTCAATAGGTTTTGTTTTCATCTCAAATAAAGACGAATAAGCAGTATTTATAGGTTTATGATTTATTGAAAACAGCAAAAGTCGTTTTAAAAAGTTTGATTCTTAAAAAAACAATGCTTTCAGAAAAAATTAAAAATTTTAAAAAAATACTTTTAGAATACAAGTGGTTTCTGGTTTTTTTCATTGTTTTTCTGACCGCACAGATTTATCAGTCATTTGGATTCTCATGGGATTCTCTTGTTTACCTGCTGAACGGAAAATGGTTTTGCGGAGAAGAAATTTATTTTGAATTTTTGAGACCGCCATTTCCTGCGCTAGTGAACTGTTTAAGTGGCGCAGGAAATTTAAGCAAAATTTTTTCAACAATTTTTGCATCTTTTGTTTATCTCTTAGGCACAATACTAATTTTCAAAAATAATAACTGCAAAAAAGAAGATCAGTTTTTATTTGCAGGATTTGTATTTCTTTTTCCGACTGTTCTTTTTTTCTCGAAATTTGGAAGCGACCTCCTTGCAATGGCGTTTTTAATTATTGCAATTTCAGCAAAAAATCCACTTCAAAAAGGATTAGCTTTTGGGCTTTCTACTCTTTCAAGATATAATTTTCTTATTTATATTCTAATTTTAATCCCCCGACTGAAAGTCAAAGAATTACCAAAATTTTTAGGCATTTTTTTCTTGACTTGGAGCCCTTGGTTAATTTTTAATTATTCAAAAACAGGAAATCCATTTTTCAGCATTCAGGAATCATTAACCCTTAATGTTCTGCAAAAAGAAATAATAGCAATTCCTGATTTATTTCAAATTTTAATAATACTTTTTTTCTTTGCAACATTAATAGCAAATAAAAACATAAAACAAAATATAAAACAAAAAATTAACCTTGCTGGTTTTTTAGCATTAATTCAATTTATAATTTCAGGAATTAAAGAAGCAAGATTTTTGAATCTGCTTGTTCCTGCACAAGCAATAAATATTTCAAAAATTGAAAATAAAAAAATAAGAAATGTGTTTGCAATTCTTATCCCAATAATGCTTTTATCAGTAATTCTTATTTTTCAATTTGTTCCAGCAGAACCAAATATTCCCGAAAATGAATTCATATACAATTGCGAAATAGCAAGTGATAGATGGGTCGAATTTTACCCTGAAAATATTATTGCACTTCCGCTTCCAGAAAAAAATCAGTACAATACTTTTCTTGAAAATGGAACAAGCATTGTAATCTACAATTATGAAAATTATTATAAAACAGGATTTGAAGAAATTGAAAAAGAAAATTACATTATAATAAAATCAGAAAAATGCAAAAACCCGCCTGAAAAATTCGTGCTTAAAATTAGTTAATAAAT
>CAYMWD010000190.1:0-1914 GCA_964394025.1 uncultured archaeon
GCTTTTTTTGGGGATTTTGGTCTTTCAAAATGTTTATAATTATCAAATGTTATTTAATATCAGCATGGCAACAGACACTATTATTATTGAAAACCTAGATTCTCAGGACACCAAATATAAACCGTCTTTATTGGATGAGATGAATAATGATTATGATAATTGGGTTGCTCTTGTAATAAGAAAAGAATTTTCTTCAAAACTTAACAAAGAACTTATTGAAAAACTAGTAAATAGAGATAAATTAAAAGGCGTGTATATTACAATCAATAAACCTTCTAATTTTATTGAAAAAGAACTTAAAAAATTTAAAATTAATTCAGATAACATTTATTTTGTAGATTTAATTTCAGGCAGATCAAAAGAAACTCCTTGCCCTAATTGTTCATTCATTAATTCGCCTTCGAACTTAACTATGCTAGGAATTACTTTTACACAAGCCGCAAAAATGCTTCAAAAAGAAATAGCAGAACAGCCAATTTTTATTATTGTAGACTCGTTGAATACTTTTTTAGTTTATAATGACGAAAAATCAGTTAAAAAATTTTTTCACTTTTTGATTTCAAAATCAAGAGAACTTGGAAGTAAATGTATTCTTTTTTCAGCAGATACTGCTGAAATGAAATCGGTTAATACTTTAGTTGCAGGATTTTCAGATAGAACAATAAGGTTTGGTGATTAGATTGATTCAAGGAACTGAATATATTTTTGCACTTACAAGTTCATTAGCCCTTTTTTCACAGGTTGTTTTTGTATTTGGTTTTGTTAGAATAAAAGACTTAAAAATAATGAATATTTTTAGAATATTCTTTTTTGCTAATCTTATTTTTTCAGTTAGCCAGGTTGCACTTTTAATGGCCGCATTATTCGGAAATTTTGATTTTGAATTTTTCATAGGACTTAATGCATTTTTTAGTTTCATGCTTGCATTATTGCTGATGGTAACAGTTATTAATGCTGAAAAGTTTTCAAAAGAAATTCTTGCAGGAAGGGAAAAAAATGAGTTTTGAATTAGGCATTATTTCGATTTTTAACCTTGTTGCGGTTCTTTTGGTTGGAATGGCGTCAGTTTATGGTGCAAAAGCAATAAAGAGACTTTACCCTGATGAATTTAGTTCAATAATAAATTGGATGCTTATAATAGTCGAAGCTGTTTTTGTTATTCAATTGATTATTTTCCTTATTTATTTTTTTGACATGCCCGAACTTACGGCTACTGTTTTTGTACTTCTTACAACAATTTTCATTGCATTGTTATTTTTCATAACAACGTATAAAATAGTGAAATTCACAAGTGTTTTTTCTTTTGAAGAAGAAATTACTAAAGACCAAGTGAAAGAACTTGTTAGAAAAAAAATTGAAGCAAAGAAAAAAAAATGAAATAATGGTAAATACTTGGTTTCATAAAATGCATAATTTTGCCAAAATGAATTATTCTAAACACGCTTGAAAATGCTTAAATATAGGGTATTAGGCATATATAGTTAGACTGATGGAGGCGGAGTAATCTGTTTTTTCAGTTAAAAAAAACAAAAATACCCTTTACTATTTTTTAGAAGATTTTTTAGAGGATAGTTTAGGGAATAGAATTTTTCATGGGGTGAAAAAATGAAAAAAGCTAAAAATGATAAAAAAAGAGATCATTTTGATGATGAGTTTGAAGAAGAAAAATACGATGCGTGGGATTAGATGTACGGCACAAAACAAGCAACAGCAAGATATACAGGCACAAGAACTTACAAATGTATGAACTGCAAAGCAATAATACTAAATCCTGAAGGCGATATGTTTTCTAAAAGATTTTGTAGCAGTAAATGCATGACCGATTATTTGAGAACTTAACTGAAGGGGTAATACCCTTCAGTACAAAATTAAAATGACTAAAAAAACAATTAAAAAATTTATAATTAAAAAGTA
>CAYMWD010000191.1:0-1908 GCA_964394025.1 uncultured archaeon
AAGTTGCAGATGAAGTGATTGCAAGAACTGTAAGAGGAATTACAGAAACAATTACTCAGCCTTCATTAATTAATCTTGATTATGCTGATGTACGCTCAATTATGAGCAATAAAGGCCTTTCAGTAATTGCTGTTGGTGAATCAAAATCAGTTGATAAAGTAAATGATGTTGTTCAGGATACACTAAAGAATGCACTTCTTGATGTTGATATCGGCGGAGCAACAGGAGCTTTAATCCACATTACAGGCGGACCAGAATTAACTCTTGGAGAAGCAAATGCAATTGGAGAACTTCTAACTGATAGAATTGATGCTAAAGCAGCAGTAATTTGGGGAGCAAGAGTTGACCCTACATTCGAGAATAAGATTGAAGTAATAACAATCTTTACTGGAGTCAATTCACCTTACATAAAAGGACCTCAAGCAAGAGGCAATGAAAAAGGAAGAAGAGATTCATTAGATCTTGATTTTGTTAGGTGAAGCGAAAGCTTCACTTAATTTCTATTTTTTTTAAATTTTATATTTTTTTACGTTTCTATTTTTTGATGTTATAATTTTTTATAATTCTATTTTTTTTATTTTTATAATTTAAATAATTAATTAGATGAATAATGGAAGCGCATTAATCACAAATAATAATAGAATTATATAAGTGAATATTTTTCCGACTAATTCTTCACGTTCTTTTTCATTTTTTGAAATAAAGGTTAAGTAAGGAGAAAATACTTTTTTTGCAATTCTTCCACCATCAAAAGGGTGCATTGGCAAAAAATTTATTATTGCAACAAGGAAATTCAAAAGAAATAACCAATAAATAAATTCAATAGAAAATGCTGCTACAAAAATATAGTAAATGAATGATTCTGGTGCTTCGTAATTTTCATTTCTTATTTGCTCAGGAACAAATCCAAATTGCCCAAGTTCATTTGGAGAAAGTGTCATTTCAATTTGTTCTTCTCCTCTTTGAAGCAGGAATGTTTTATCATCAAACCTATTGGTTTGTAGTTCTGAAAATAATTCTGTTGAATTTTTTATCGGCGTATTATTCACTGCAAGAATAATATCTTCTTTTTCAAAATTACCATACGCAGAGGATGGAAATGTGCTTCCGCAAAAACCAGTTTCTTCTAAAACTTTTGAAACCCTTACTCCACTGATTAAATTATCTTGTAATCCAGGGTAAAGAGATTCTGTTACTATTGGAAGTGCAAATATTGAACCAAATACAATAATTCCTGTAATAAACATTAATGCCATATTTGCTGTTGGACCTGCTGCAAGAAAAGGAACTACTTTTTCTGCTTTAGCTTTTTCAACTTGTTTTTCATCAGGTTCTACAAAAGCACCAATTGGCAAAAAACCAAGTAATAATAGGCCTGTTGATTTTATTTCAAACCCAAAACGTCTTCCAACAATACCATGCATTCCTTCGTGTACAACAAGAATTATTAGAAGAGAAATCCACGCATGCAATGGAGGAGTTATTGGCACTCCTGGCAACTCAACTCCAGGAATTAAAGGAGCAACTCCTGGACAACCTCTTACTCCAATAAGATATTTTGTTATTATATCTGCTGCTTGTAAGAACAAAGAAAATAATGCAAATCCTGACAAGCCCATCAAACCAAATGAAAGAACAAGTAAAGGAAACGAAGTTCCAATTAGAATATTTTGTGAAAGTGAATTTCCTAAAAATGAATCAACAGCAATAATAAAGCCAGAAAGAACTGAAGTTGTTCCAACAAAAAGCATTATTCTTTTTGATTTTTCAAGTTTTTTTCCAAAAAGAAAATCGACTCCAAATGCACCAAACCCTAGAATTATTCCCGCAGTTGCAAATATATCTAAAAATTTTTTATGTTTTGCCATTTAGTCAAAAAATGCAATGGGCTTTTTTGTTTTAATTAAT
>CAYMWD010000192.1:0-1878 GCA_964394025.1 uncultured archaeon
AAGCAATTCAAGTTTTTGGAGAACTTGCATTTGGAACAGCAGAGACAATTTCTTCTTCATTTTTCAAAGTAGTGCATATTTCAAATGTTACTGAAGTAAGAAAAATTTTCTTAAAACGTGTTATTGAACGTTTGCAGGAAGAAAAAGAAAAAACAACTATTGTAAAAAATTTAAAAGTTGCTGGTTTTTCAATGGCGCAAAAATCAAAAATTTCTGAGATTACTATAATTCTTTCTTCTGCAAATAAAAAAGTCAACAACCTTGGTTCGTTTATATTTAAATCAGAAGCATTTTTTTCAATTCTTAAATCAGCAAATAGAAGCATTTCTGATGCATCAGAACTTAGGCGTTCATTATTTGCTAAAAAACCAAAGAAAAATGATTTGAGAGATGTTTAAAATCCTTATTAAACACTTCTTTGCAGAACTTTATTGCCAATGATGACCTGACGATGATGCGGAGTCTATTCAAGACGATGATGAAAGATGGGCGGGCTGAGGCGATTTTTAGTTTATTTATTTTTCAGCTTAATTTACTTTAAATATTTATAAAATGCGCCAACTTACTAATTTAAATTTCTCTAAACAATATTTCTATTATGCCTGTAGCAAGACAACGTAAATCTAAGGTAGTTTTACCTAGTTCAGAAAGACTGGTTTCTCCTGTTTCTTATTTTGTTAGAACTGGTAAATTTCCTTTAGGCACAAGCCCGAGTGCTCAAAAAAGAATAGTTGCAAAAGGAAAAAAATTAGGCTCAAGATTTTTGAGTGTAACTTGGATGCAGGAACACAATAAAAGAAATGATGCTAAATATCCTTTGCCTAATCAGCGTGCAAGAATTTCTGGTGCAAAACTTCCTTCAGCTGACTTGAAGCCTATTCAAGAACAAATTAGTTTTGCGGTTAATGCTTTTGCAGGGCATCTTTCTCCTGAAAAGAAAAGGGCTATCTCAAAAATAGTGAAAAATAAAATAACTGGTAAAAATGTAAATATTAAAGCTCTTCTTACAGATCCCGACATAAAAAAAGCATATGCTGAAGGAAAAGAATTTTATACATTTTTAAAAGAAGAAGGCCGTTCGTACAGAGGGCTTATGGATGATATTACTGGTAAAACTTATTTTGCGCAAGGCTGGTCAAATGATAGACGTGCGTTGACAACTCCTATTCATGAAACAATTCATTTACTACAACAAACTGGAGTAATTAAAATTGATGTTCCTTTTGCTCAAGCAGGCGACAGATTATATGGGCTTCAGAAAGGTATTTTTAAACCTGAAAAAAGATTGACTAATGTTTCAAATGAAGAATTAAACCGAAAACCAAGTATTCAGCGAAAAGAAGCGGAAAAAATTGTTTATAAAGAACCTAATTGGGCTTATCCTGTTGGAAGTAAAATTGGTCAATGGATTTTTGAAAATCTTGAACCAGCTAAACAATGGCCATATTTAATTGCACGATGTAATGGAGAAAGTCATGAAACTGCGTGTAAAAAAGTAAATTATGTTCCTCGAAATATAGCTTCTGCAATGTCGCAAAGAAGATTAAGACCTGCTGCTTAGTTGATTAATTTTTTATTTATTTTTGCTAATTTTTAAAAAACCCGCTCAAAATCGCTTTAAAACGCCGAATTTGGGGTATTTTTCGCGTATTCTTTTTTAAACCTTTATTTCTTCTTTTAATCAGATTTCCATTAAAGGATTTCAATTATTTGGAGGATGATAACATGGGAGATTCATTGGTCGTAGGATCAAAAGTTAAAGAAGCAATCAAAGCTGCAGGATGCAACACAGCAGGAGACGCTGTAGACGCACTTAGTGCTAAGGTTGGAGAAATGGTCGCTGCTGCTGCTGAAAGAGCAAAAGCAAACGGAAGAAAA
>CAYMWD010000193.1:0-1812 GCA_964394025.1 uncultured archaeon
TTTATTAAAAAAAGTTTTGAAACCAAAATTGTTAGGAATATTTGTTGCAATTCTTTTCATTTCTTTTGTGATTACAGGATTATTGTATAATATTTTGATTTAATTTAAATTAAAGTTCGTTTTTCAAAATTTTTGTTTGATTTTCAAGTATTTTGAATCCTTTATCCCAAAATGATTTTTTAGAAATGTTAAATCCGTGTTTTTCAAGAATATTTTCAGGCGAGTCAGAACTTCCGTCTCCAAAAATGTCCATTATTGTTTTAGAAAATTCTTTTCCTTCTTTTTTGTATACTTCAAATAAACTTAGTACTAAAAGATTTCCAAATGCATATGCATAGCAGTAAAATGGAGAATGGAAAAAATGCGGTATGTACATCCATTCATTTTCAAATGGTTTGTTGAATTTTAATGCTGAACCAAATTGTTCTTTTAGATTTTTTGAATAAATTTCGGATAATGCTTCTGTTGAATTTCCTGAATTAAGAGATTCAAATGCATCAATTTCAAATAATGTAAAATATGCTTGTCTTGAAATCGAAGCAAAATCTTCATCGCTTTTATTAACAAGTAAAGCGATTTTTTCTTTTCCGCTTTTGTTTTGTAATATACTATTAAAAAGAACCATTTCACTAAACAAAGAAGCTGTTTCAGCTAAACATAAAGAAGAGTTCATGTAGAATGGATTTGATTGTTTTTTATCCGCAGCGATAAAATGTACTCCGTGTCCAAATTCATGCATCATTGTAAATACATCTCTTTGTTTTCCAGTGAAATTAAGCAAAATGTAAGGGCTAACTCCATTGGTTATTCCTGCACAAAATGCTCCACTTCTCTTATTTTTTCTAACCGGTGAATGAACATGTTTGTCTTTGAATATTTTTTCTGCATATTCTCCTGCTTTTGGATTAAATTCTTTGAACGTATCAAGAACAAGTTTTTTTGATTCTTTAAATGAATAATTTTTTTCTTTTGTAAGGTATGGAGTGTACAAATCATATCTATCCATTTTTAGGTCAAGTGCTTTTGATTTGAGTTTAATATAATTTTGAAAAATTTCATTATTGCTTTTTACTGAAGCTAAAAGCGAATTAACGACTTTTCTTTCAACATCATTACCAAAGTTTCTTGCATCGATTGGTTTTTCAAAGTTTCTTAAAAGAGTATTTTCATTAATCCAATCTCCAACTATCCCTCTATAAATTTCGCCTAAAACAGGTTTTTGTTCAGCATATTTTTCAAAAACAAGGTCGTATGATTTTACTCTTTCAGCTCTTTTAGAACTTAATTTGTATTTGTTGATTTCTTCAAGAGGTATTTTTTTTCCTTTCCAATCAAATTCAAAGCTATTAGTTATTATAGAATAAATTTTTGAAAGTTGTTCTTCCCCATTTAAATCTTTAATATTAATTATTTTTTCTTCATTTTCTTTAAGCGAATGTTTTTTGTATTCGTAAATTCTTTCAAGCATATATTCGTATTTTGGGTTTGCTTTTATAATTGTTTTTGCTTTTTTTTCACTTAATCCCTTAAACCAATCACTGAAAAAAATGAGTTCATTTCCCAAATGAGTTAGAGTTGTCGAAATGTTTGCATCAATATTAAGTAATTTTGAATCAGCAGTATTTTCTGAAAGTTTAAGGCTTGCTCTTCCGCCAAGTCTTGAGCTTATATCAAAGATTTTTTCTTTTTCTTCAAGTAACTTTCCAACATCTTTTGCGGATATTTTTGAAAGTTTTTTTCTTTGTAAAGTAAAATTTTTTACTCTTTTTTCAATTTCTTTTAAGAGTTTTTTTTCTTCACCTTCTTTGTGAA
>CAYMWD010000194.1:0-1812 GCA_964394025.1 uncultured archaeon
CATCTTTATTCCTATCTCAAAAAATACTATATATAAATCAGTCATTCCATTTTCACTAAATTTAAATTTTTTAACTTCGTTATAGTTTTCTGCTAGGTTGTGAACTCTTACATAGGGTGGGTTTCCAACCACAAAATCCATTTCAAAAAGTTCAACAGATTTTGATTTTTCAATCCCATAAAAAATACATAAAATATAATTAGGAAACTCTTCAACTTTTATTCTAATTTTTTGATTAATAAAATCTTCAACCGTTAAAGGGTGCAAATCAAAAAAATCACCAATTATTTTTGCTTCTTCTTTTGTAATTGAGGAAACATCAACCCACATGAATTTATTTTTTAAGCTAGCAATTTCTGAAATATTTACCTTTTTTATGACACTATCTAAATAAAAAATATCAATCATTAGAACTAATTGAATTCAAAGTGCTTAAATAAAAATCGGAATATAATATATATAAAAAATACGAGGTGCAAAGAAAATGGGTAAAAAAATAGGCGAAGTAGAAGCAGAAAAAATAGGAAAAATGCTTGGTTTAAAATGGGATAAATTTAACATTAATCAATTTATGAGAGGAATGAATATAGAACTTGAACATGGAACAGAAAATGCATTAACAAATGTAAGCAATGATGATCTTCTAATAACAGGAAAAATTGCGCTTGCACATTTGAACGAATTTCCTGATTATTATGACAGATTAGAAAAAATGGAAAAAGAAGCACACGCATATTGGGATTCAAAAAAATAAGAAATATCCAAATTATTTTTTACTTTTTTTATTATCTTTTTGTTTTATTATTTGTGCTATAGGTCTGACAGCTTTAACTGCTTTTGTAGAATGCACAACTGACTGTGCTGTTTTGACACTTAAAGATTCAAGTTTCAGAAACCGTACAAGTTTTAGCCAAATACCTGAAAGAAAAACAAAAACCTTAGTTGTTTTAACAACTCGGAGAAATCTAAAAATTGCACCAAACGGAAGAAAACTCAATATAAGAAGCCATTCTTTTTTCACAAATTCGCGTTTGTTATCTGCACTTATAAAATTATATAACAATTCAACAAACAAAAAAGATAATGCAAAAATTTCAGCATTGCGAATTAGCTCAATATTTTCAGAGGATACGTGCAAAAAAAATTCAAAAAAAAGGGTTATTATGATTATTAAAATTGAAAATGAGATAAGGGCTTTCCAAACAAAACTTAACCAATGAGCCATAGGCAATATAATATTTCATGAAGTTATTAATTTTATTCAAAAACAGAAATAATAAAAAAATACTCAAAGCCCTCGAAGCCTTTTAACTCTCTCACTAATTGGAGGGTGAGTAGAAAACATATTATCCATCATGCCGTGACGATTTTTAAGCGGGTTAGAAATATACAAATGGGCAGTTGCTTTATTTGCAACTTCAAGAATTTCTTTATCCCCATTTAATTTTTCAAGTGCACTTGCTAACCCATCAGGATTTCTGGTAATAAGAGCAGCAGAAGCATCTGCTAAAAATTCTCTTTCCCTTGAAATTGCAAACTTTATTAAAATTGCAATTATAGGCGTAAGAATCGCCATTACAATTCCAATAATCATCAGCCAAGGAGGTGCTTTTGAATCTCTTCTTCCAAAGAAAAAACTTCTCAAAAGAATATCACTAAGCAATGCGGACAAGCCAACAAAAACAACAACTAAAGTCATTAAGCGAATATCATAATTTTTTATGTGACTCATTTCATGAGCAATAACTCCTTCAAGTTCTTGGCGGTTCATTCTTGAAAGAATTCCAGTAGTTACAACAATAATTCCATGCT
>CAYMWD010000195.1:0-1794 GCA_964394025.1 uncultured archaeon
TTTTAATGCACAAACTTCTTGATTCTGAAGTTGATAATTATTTTCCTGTTCTTGAAGAAATAGGTGATAAAATAGAATTGCTAGAAGACAAGGTTGTTAAGAGTGCTCAGCCTCGTTATCTTTCAGAAATTTTACGATTGAAAAGACTTGTTGTAACTATAAAAAAGTATACTTTTGCTCAGCGTGAAAAAACATCTTTCCTTGCAAAAAACGATTACAAATTAATTTCAAAAAAAGCAATTCCATATTTCAGAGATATATATGACCATGCTATTCGTGTTTCAGATAAAGTTGATGATTATCGTGAAGCAGTGGGAAATGCTTTTGATGTGTATATGTCTTCAATGGCAAACAACAGCAACGAAGTAATGAAAACTTTAAGCATAATTGCTACTATTGCACTTCCTCTTACTGTAATTTCGGGAATTTATGGTACAAATTTTGAAATTTTGCCTGGTGCAGATTTTCCTTTTGGTTTTTGGGCCATGATTCTTTTTATGCTAATTCTTTCAGTAAGTATGCTTTGGTTTTTTAGAAAAAGAAATTGGTTTTAAAATAAAAAAAATCTGTTATAAATTATTTATACTTTGTTTATTTTGAAAATTCCTAACTTTTATATACTGCACTTGTATTATATTTTCCATGCCTGATTCGAAGTATACTGGGGTGCATCCGATTGAGGTTCTTTATCCTCGTTCTTTGAAACATTTAAGTCACAAACTTCATGAACATGTTACAGGCAAACTTTGGGCAAAAGTTCTTTTTGGAATGTTTGCTGGAATTATAGTTGGATTTTTGTTAGGTCCTAATGTTGGTGTGATAAATCCGGATTTTTCTTTTATTATTGCAGAGTGGATTGCACTTCCTGGAACTTTATTTTTAAGGGGAATTCAAATGATTGTTATTCCTCTTGTTTTTGCTTCAATTATAAGGGGTATTGCTGCTTCTGAAAATATTGACAAATTGAGAAAAACAGGGTTGTTTATTGCAGGATATTTTATTATTACTACTACTATTGCAATAATAATTGGAATTTCTCTTGCATTTTTTATAAATCCTGGGCAATATGTTGATGCATCAATTATTTCTAATTCAGTGGAACAGTTTCCTGTTGAAACAGGTTTTGAAACACCGGCTATTGAAGAACTTCCTTCAATGATAAGTACTATTTTACCCACAAATTTTTTTGGTTCTGCAATTGAGGGTGAGATGCTTCAGATTGTTATTTTTGCGATTATTTTTGGGCTTGCGCTTGTTAATATGAGGCCTTCACATTCAAAACCTATTATTGCTCTAATGGGTTCTTTGCAAGATGTGTGCATGACTATTGTAAAGTGGATTATGGTACTAGCTCCTCTTGCAGTATTTGGACTTATTGCAAGGCTTGTGAGTCAATTAGGTATTGAAGCGCTTTTAGGTTTGGGGGCATATGTTGTAACAGTTCTTATTGGTCTTTTGATTTTAATTTTATTTTATTTAATTTTATTATTTTTTCTTACAGGAACAAAACCGCTTTCATTTATTTCTTCAGTTAAAGATGTTCAGCTTCTTGCATTTTCAACATCAAGCTCTGCAGCAGTAATGCCTCTTTCAATAAAAACTGCTGAAGAAAAACTTAATGTAAGGCCTTCAATTGCGCAATTCATAATTCCTATCGGTGCTACAGTAAACATGGATGGAACTGCTTTGTATCAAGCAATTGCAACAATTTTTATTGCACAAGTTTTTGGAATTGATTTGACTTTAACCGCGCTTCTTTTTTTGATTGTTACTATTGTAGGTGCTTCAATTGGT
>CAYMWD010000196.1:0-1210 GCA_964394025.1 uncultured archaeon
AAGAACTCTTCTTTTGCCTTCTCTAAAATCAGCAAGTGCATGTTCTCTTCTCTTTTGGGTTTTATCGCCATGAATACTTTCAGTACTGTATCCTTCTTGGTAAAGTTTTTTTGCAAGAAAATCTGCAGTTCTTTTTGTTGAAACAAAAACAAGCACTCTTTCGTCTTTCGCTTCTTCAAGTATTTCAATAAGCGCGGTTATTCTTTTTTCTCTTGGAACCTTAATATGTCTTTCAATAATATTTGTTCCAACTACTTCACCTGGTACAATTATTTCTTCATATTCAGGAATAAATTCTTGAATTATATTTGCAACATTTCCCGCTAGTGTTGCTGAAAAAAGATGCATTCTAACAGGGTCTACTCGGTCAATTATTTCACGAAGATCATTAATAAAACCCATATCGAGCATTCTGTCCGCTTCATCAAGCACAAGGGTTTCAAATTGCATCGGATCAAGCTTGTTGCTCCTAAAATGATCTAAAAGTCTTCCAGGAGTTGCACAAAGGATATCTATCCCCATTCTTGTCTGCTTTTCCTCAACTGACATTCCATGCCCGCCATAAAATGCAGTAACTTTTAATCTTGTTTTTGAATTTATTCTTTTAATCTCATCTTTCACTTGAATTGCAAGCTCACGTGTAGGGCATAGTATTAAACACGCCTTTATTTTTCCTGTAAAAATAAGCTCTGAAATTGGTATTCCAAATGCAGCTGTTTTTCCGCTTCCTGTGTGGCTTTGTACAATCACATTATGCCCTTCAAGGATAAGTGGAATTGTATCAAGCTGTACATTTGTAGCTTTATCATAGTTCATTTTCTTTATTGCAGTTTTTATTTCATCACTGAATTGTATGTCTTCAAAAGACATTTATTAATCACCTTTTTTGTATTATTGAATTGGGTCATTTTGACCAAGAAAAAGCTCTAATCGCTAACAAGCGAAGAAACAAACCGTTTCTAGAAACTAACCGTTTCTAGCTCTTTCTTTTAATTCGTTATAAAAATAATACCATTGCGAAGGTTTATATACCCAACCTAAAGGGGTTTATAACAGCATCCCCCACGAATGCTCTGCATTTCCAACTGCATTACCTATTTCTTCATGGTTTACAAGCACTTTGCCTTTTTTGTCCTTAAGAGTAAAATTTCTTACTATTGCAGGATATTCATTATAACGCAGACGCGAATTTATTACTCCTGCAGATTTT
>CAYMWD010000196.1:1220-1783 GCA_964394025.1 uncultured archaeon
ACAATCAACTTCAAATGAAATTTCTGCGTCCTTATTTTGTGCTTTTACTTCAAATAAAGGTAAACCGTCTTTGTTCTTTTTGTTTTTAATTTTTTTAACCTTAAATGCTTCTTTTTTTCCTGATTTTTTATTTAAAAAGTATAAATCATCACCTAAATGAAGATTACCATGCTCAAGTATTTTTTTAGTCAAATTTCCACTGACAAGATTTCCCTTAAGCACAGCAGGTCCAATGTGAGGATTAAAGTAAGAAAGAATGCTCCCTTCTTTAAAATGGAAAATTCCCCAATACCATGAAGGCGAAGGAGCATTCACAATTACATATTGAAAATACGCGGTTCCTTTAATTTTAGTTTTTTTATTTCCTTCAGTGATTGTTCCATTTAAATCTGTTTTTGGAACACCTAATGCTGAATAACTCATATCAAGAGGATATTTTCCTTTTGTGTAAGTGTATTTTGTAAAAGGGTCTTTTTCATCAATAGCCATAGTGAAATCAAATTTATCTTTTCCATTATTAATCAGCACTTTAAATTTTCCGTTTTTTTCAAAAAAAGAAGTTT
>CAYMWD010000197.1:0-1756 GCA_964394025.1 uncultured archaeon
AGGTTGTAGGAATTTTAGATAAAATTGGTAACCACATTGATGATGGTTCAATTTATGTCCCAAAAGAAACCTTAAGAGAAGTTTTGCACAATGAAAATGAAGAAAGTTATGTTATGATAAAAATTGTCGACGGCTTTGATCCTTTGGATGTTGCAGAAACAATTGAAAGAAAATTAAGACAATTTAGAGATGAAAAAGAAGATCAGGAAACATTTACTATTCAAACTTCAGACCAATTATTAAAAAGTTTTCAAAGTATTTTTGGGGTTGTTCAAGCAGTTCTTATTGGAATTGCTGCAATTTCTCTTTTTGTTGGAGGAATTGGAATTATGAATACAATGTACACTTCTGTTTTGGAGAGAACAAAAGAAATTGGAACTATGAAAGCTGTTGGTGCAAAAAACTCAGATGTTCTTAAAATATTTTTGACAGAATCTGGGCTTTTAGGTTTAGTTGGAGGAGCAATTGGTGTTGCGATTGGAATGGGTTTAGGAAAAGGTGTTGAATATATTGCAACAACCGTATTGGGAAGTCCTTTTTTGAAAGCTGCTTTTCCTTGGTACCTTATTGTTGGTGCACTTGCATTTTCTTTTTTAATTGGAAGTATTTCAGGTGTTTTCCCTGCAATGCAGGCTTCTAAGTTAAAGCCTGCTGATGCATTAAGATATGAATAAAAGTTCACACAAATATTTAAAAACTAATTTTTGTTTTTAAGTTTTCAAAAGAGGAAAATGGTAAAAAAATGTATTTATTGTAATTCTGAAATTTCTCAAGAAAGTGTAATAGATTTTTGCGAGAAGTGTGGTATTCGTTCTTTTGGGAAAAAACTTTTTGAAACAATAAAATCAAATATGGAAAATGCTCGAGATAATGGGGACTTGTGTCATTCTCGGACAAACCCAGATAATTCTGCAAATAATTTTTCTGGATTATAAAAGATAGTTTTTTAAATAGAATGTTTTTTGGTAAGTTATGGTTAGACGTAAAAAGATTCGTACAAGGGGAAAGCTTCAACTTAGTAAATACTTTCAAAGATTAAAGCAAGGAGATGTTGTTTCTGTTGTTGCAGAACGTGCTCTTCAGCCGAGATTTTCAAAAAGCCTTAACGGAAGAACAGGAGTTGTTGAAGAAAAAAGAGGAAAAGCTTATCTTGTAAAAATTAAGGATAAAAACAAAGAAAAGACCTATATTATTGAGCCAATACATTTAAAAAAAATAAAGCAGATTCAATCTAAGAAAGATGATAAAAAATAATGAACCTTTGAGCATGGCTGAAGCAAGTGCATATGTTGGAAAAAGCAGCGATAGTGACACAGATTTAGTAGGATTTATTAAAAAGTTCACAAAAATTAAACCTGAAAAAGCCCTTGAATTAAAAAAAGAAATTCAAGAACTTGACCTTGTTAAAGTAAATTCAAGACACTTAAGTAAAATAATTGATTTAATGCCTGAAGATAAAGAAGAACTTGCAAAAATTTTCGTGGACATTGGACTAAATGAAGATGAAACAAATAAAATACTTGATATTATTAAAAAATACAGATAAAGAAAATGATAAAAGAAGAACATGCGATAGTACTAGAATATTTGCCAAACGGGTATCCCCTGGAAGGAAAATTAATGCCCTTAGCACAAGCTATAGGTGAAACAAATTTAACTCTTTTAGAATTAGTTCCTCGAAGAGGAATTGATTTAGAAATCGGAGAAAAAGTTTATATTGGCGAGGGTAAACGAGACAAAATTTATTACATCCTTG
>CAYMWD010000198.1:0-1752 GCA_964394025.1 uncultured archaeon
CCATCTGATTCAATTAATTGTTGAATCATATTATTCCATTTTTCAAGACTTTTATCAGCAACATCCATTGCTTTTTCATTAAAATCAATTCTTGAACGATAGTGAAGAGATGCAATAAAATATCTAAAAGCAAGAGGATTGAATTTTTCAAGAAGTTCAGGAATAGTAATAAAATTCCCCAAAGATTTTGACATTTTTTCTCCGCGCACATTAAGAAAACCTGCATGAAGCCAGTATTTCACATAAGGCGATACGCCTGTGCATGCTTCACTTTGTGCAATTTCGTTTTCATGATGAGGGAAAACCAAATCAACGGCTCCGCCATGAATATCAATTTGTTCACCATTATGCTTGAGGTTCATTGCTGAACATTCAATGTGCCAACCAGGTCTTCCTTCGCCCCAAGGCGATGGCCATGACGGTTCATTTTCTTTTGCTTTTTTCCACAAAGCAAAATCCATTGGATTTTCTTTGTCGTATTTATCAGTTTCTACTCTTGTGCCTGTAACACTTTCTTTTATTTTTACTTTGCCCAATTTTCCATAATTTTTGAATTTTGAAATCGAATAATAAACTCCATCCTCTGTTTCATACGCATAACCTTTTTCCTGAAGAACTTTTACCATGTCAATTATTTCAGCAATGTGTTCGGTTACACGGGGCATTACACTTGGTCTTTTTATGCCGAGTTCATCAAGGTCTTTCATAAAAAGCGCAATGTTTCTATCAGCTAATTGAAAAATTGTTATTCCTTCTTCGTTTGCACGTTTAATCATATCATCATGAATGTCAGTAATGTTCACAACATATTTGACTTCATAATTTCGATACTCTAAATATCTTCGAATAAAATCAAAAGCAGTATAAGTTCTTGCATGTCCAATATGCCCTGGGCCATAAACTGTTGGACCGCAAACATACATACCAATGTGTTTTCCTTTAATTGGAATAAATTCTTCCACGCTTCTAGAAAGAGTATTATATACTTTAAGCATCAAAAAACCTCAATATTATTCAAATATGAACGATTTTATATAAGAATGCGGTTTGTTATTTATGCCTCCAATAAAAAGACGAGAAAATCCAAAAAGATTGGGTGAAAAAAGGTATTATCAGCCAGATATGTTTGCTATTATTGGAAGACTTGAAAGAGCTAAAAAAAAATTCACCTTTATTCCCCAAAGTATTGAAAAAATGGCAATGGAATCTGATTTTGAAGGATTAGCAAATGCAAGAGCAGAAGCTGAAAGAGACATACAAACAACAACTAAATTATTAGAAACTGACGTCAAAGACCATCAAAGGATTTCAGAATGGGAAGCAGATATAAGGCATGACAATGCAGTCATTCTAATTCTAAATGAATTATTAGCAGATAGAAAATAATTATTCTTCATCTACACAAAGCTCGTCTTCAAGTTCTTCCATTTCTTCAAACTTTTTTTGTTTATCAGTAACAAGTCTATAAGAACCGCCTTTTATTTCTACAATAAGGTCTTCTTCGCATTCTTCACAGGAAATAATATCTCCTTCATCAAAATCATTTGAATCAAATTCAATTTCTGTCTTACACACAGGACATTTAGTTTTCAATCAAAAACCCCCAAAATATTCCAAATTTTTAAATCAATTGTTAACAAATCATAAAAAATGACTTTTATGAGGTATAACAACTAATAATCCCCTTAACAAAATCATTTATAAATGTTTTTGTTAAATCAAAGAAGAAATAAAGTCTATAATTAAATTAGC
>CAYMWD010000199.1:0-1747 GCA_964394025.1 uncultured archaeon
ACCTTAGACAAACTTTCACTAATAAAAAATGTCTCAAAATTTTTTAATCCTATAAATGATGCCTTTCCCAATTTCAAAAGATTGCTATCTGTAAAACTTAGAAATATTGCATATAAAATAGGAATAATTAAAACTGCAAAAAACCCAAATAAAAATACAGTTAAAACGTCTTTAGGGTTCTTAAGCATAAATTCCCAGTTTGAAAGTATTGAACTTCTAAGGCTTTCTTCATCAACAACCAGAGTTTGGGGCAAAAAGAAAAATAAAAGTGAAAATACACCAATAAAAATATTTATTGCAAAAGTGGGAATACCATATGAAATCAAAAATGGAACAATAATAACTGAAACAATTGTAAAAATTGCTACAAAATAAAAATATTTTAAACCAAATTTATGAATTTTTTCAGCAAGATAATAATTAAGCCTAACTTTGTTCATGTCTCGCCTTACTGCAAAAACCATCAAACAAATTAATATTGAATAGAAAAAAAGAAATGCTATTGAAAGGCCTAAAAGAAGAATCGCGTCAAAAAAAGGAAGTTTTATGAAACCATAATCTAAAAAAATTGTTCCCGAGGACATAAAAGAACCTGAAAACCAAAGAATGGGTAAAACAAAAACAAAAAGCAATGCAAAAGAAAGTGCAGTCGAAAAGTTTTCAATATAGCTTTTTAATGAATATTTCAAATCCAAATTTATTCCCCCTACTATAAGATGTATTGCATGATATTAAAAATAATTAACCTAACTACTAAATTAGCTCTGCATCTAAATAAAACCCATGAACCTTGGTAACCTTTACTTGTTTAAATTCTCCAAGAACATTTTCCTTAATTACCACAGGCCTATAGTTAGCTAAATGCCCAATAAAACCCTTTTTATAGCCTTTTTCTGCAAAAAAAGCAACTTCTTCTAAACCAAGCAAAGGTTTATTTCTTTTAAATGAAATTTCTTGACACAAATCAGTGATTTTTCTACTTCTTTCTTTTTTGTCTCTACCATGAATTTGATTTGGCATTTCAGCCGCTTTTGTACCAGGCCTTGCCCCAAAACGAGAAATATTCACAAACTCAGGCGTTGTTTTTTTGAGAATTTTAACAGTTTCTTCAAATTCTTTTTCTGTTTCTGATGGAAATCCAACAATAACATCCGTTGCAATAGTAATATTTGGAATGTCTTTTCGGAGTTTTTCAATAAGCAAAACATAATCTTCTGACGCATAACCTCGATTCATTAATTTAAGAATTCTATTAGAACCTGATTGAATAGGAATATGCAAAAATTTGTAAACTCTTTCATCTTCAAAAAGGGGAATCAATTTAGAGTATATTCTTTTCAAATGCTGAGGATTCATCATCCCGATTCTTATTCTATAATCGCCTTTCACTTTAAGCAATTTTTCCAAAAGTTCAGGCAAAGAAGAGTTAATGTCAAGACCATAAGCACCAGTATCTTGACCGGTTAACCAAAATTCTTTTGTTTTTTTCAGAGAGGATTCAAAACCTTTTTTTAAAATTTCTATTGGCTGACTTTTTAAATTTCCGCGCGCAATCTTTGTTGCACAAAAAGTGCAAAAACTTGTGCAGCCTGATTCAATAGGCACTATGGTAATGTAAGGATTATTTCTTACAGGATTTATTTTCATTGAAAATGGTTCTTCTTCTATTTTTAAAATTTCAGAAAGTTCTTCCAGAGAAATGCCCGTAATAATTATTTCAGATGAAATTTTTTTTATCAAATCAGGA
>CAYMWD010000200.1:0-1720 GCA_964394025.1 uncultured archaeon
ATTTTCATCAATTACACCTTTTCCTTGCGATGTTGTTGCAACCAAAGTCATTGTTGTTTCAGCTAATTCACGTATTTCTGCAGAACAGTTTCCAAGAATTGCACCTCCGCCAACAAGCATTACAGGCCTTTCAGCATCAAGAAGCATCTTTGCAGCTTTTTTAACTGCTTCAGCATCAAAACCATCAATTATTTTGTAACCCTTTAATTTTATTTGTTTTTTCTCTTTCACTTCATTTACTTGCACATCTTTAGGAAGTTCAAGATAAACAGGACCCGGCCTATTTGTTGAAGCAATTAAATATGAAGCATCAACTATTGATTCAATTGTGTTAGAATCAGTTATTTGAAAATTATGCTTAGTAATAGGAGTAGTAATGCCCATCAAATCTGCTTCCTGAAAAGCATCTTTTCCAAGCAAATGAGTAGCAACCTGCCCGCCTATCGCAACCATCGGCACTGAATCCATAAATGCATCAGCAATTCCAGTCACAAGATTTGTAGCCCCAGGACCTGATGTTCCAATACATGTGCCGACTTCACCAGTTGCTTTTGCATAACCTTCAGCCATGTGCGCACCGCCTTGTTCGTGCCTAACAAGAATGTGCTGAATTTCAGAATCATGATAAATTTCATCATACAAAGGTATGAGCACACCGCCAGGAATTCCAAACATATGCTTTACATTATTTTTTTTCAGTGCTTCCAAAAAAGCTTTTGCTCCGTTCATTTTATGCTCCCCCTTTTTTTATATTCAATGAAACGATTTATACATTTAACCAAAGCTTCTGCTGAAGCCATAGTAATATCCTGATTTACTGCATCTCCAAAAAATATTTTTTTGCTTTTATCTGAAATGCTTATCGAAACTTCAGCAAGAGCATCTGTCCCGCCATTAATTGCATTTAAATGATATTCTTTAAGTTCAAATTCGTTTTCAAGAACTTTCGCTATTGCATTTGCCATTGCATCAACAGGCCCAACTCCTTCAGCAGAAGCAATTTTTTCCTTGCCTTCAACAATTAATTTTACTTTTGCACTTGGTGCAGAAGTATTTCCTGAATTAATTTCAACTTCTTTAATAATGACATAATTATTTTCTTTTGAAAGTTTTGCAGTAACATTTGATGCAATTGCAAGAACATCATCATCAAAAATCTGTTTTTTTGAATCGGCTAATTCCTTTATTTTTTCAGTAATTTCTTTTAGCTGTTTTTCAGTAAGAGAATAACCTTTCTTTTCAAGAAAATCATTAATCGCAGCTTTACCAGAATGTTTTCCTATCACGAGTTCTGATTCTTTGCCAATTGTTTTTGGGTTTATTATTTCATACACTTCTCGTTTTGCAAGTACACCGTGTTGATGAATTCCTGCTTCGTGTGCAAAAGCATTTTTTCCAACAATTGATTTATTTGCTTGGACTTGAAGCGAAGTTAAATTTGAAACCATTTTACTTGTATTGTAAATTTCTTTAAGATTAATTCCTGTTTTAGCATTGAAAATATTTTTTCGTGAATAAATATTCATTACAACTTCTTCCAAAGCAGCATTACCTGCTCTTTCACCAATGCCATTTATAGTGCATTCGATTTGCGAAGCACCTGCTTCAATTGCTGAAAGAGAATTTGCAACAGCTAAACCAAGATCATTATGACAGTGAGAAGAAATTGTTATTGACTCATTATAATTTGGAACATTTTCAATAATTCCTTTTATAATTT
>CAYMWD010000201.1:0-1713 GCA_964394025.1 uncultured archaeon
TTTTCTCCAATCCATTTAATCACATATTCTAAATAATCATTTTTTTTTATAAACATCCATATGAGTTAGTGCAAAAATAAATGGTCCCCAAGGCATGTTTTTACTTTCAATTTTTTTACCAAAATATTTATCCATAAACCCAGGATAAAACCAATGAAAATGATCAGGAAATTTTATTGGAAAACTTAGTATTGCAAGTCTTCCAAGTCTTAAATTAAGTTCATTAGGAAAAGTAATTATTATATGCCCATTTGGTTTCGTTATTCTATTTAGTTCTGAAATTGCTTTTTGATAATTTGGAATATGTTCTAATATTTCAGTAGCAATGACTACATCAAAAGAATTATCTTTAAAAGGAAGATTAACAATATCTCCTAAAACATAATCTGCTTTGAAAGGTTTTTGTTTGCACCTATTTATTCTTTTTTCAGATATTTCAACCCCGGTTAATTTTGGTGGATTTTTTATTTTACTAATTTCCTGAAGAACAAAACCATCACCACATGCAACTTCAACAAGGGTTTCTGGTTTGAGTTTTTCAATAACCTCTGTAATTGCTTTAACTCTGCTCATGTGAAAAAAACTTACTGCTGAATTTTTTGGGCTATAAAGATCTTCATGTACATTAACATCTGCAAATTTTTCCTGCCACTTTTTGTTAAAACCCATTTTTACACCATTTTTTCAAAAATCAAAAATTTTGTTTCAGTTCCTTTAACATTAAATTCTTTGAGCAAATTATAATCTTTACTTTCAAAATAATTTGGCTGTGCAAACTGCCATGAATAATGTGGGTCCCATACTATTATAGTTCCTTTTTCAGCATTTTTGTATTGTGAAAAAGAAGTATACATGCAATCAAATTTACATTTTGTGTTCTTAAAATGAGGATTATCAGTAACAACAAGAAGGAAACCAAAAGATGAAAGAATTGGTCTTTCAGAATAACCTTCAGTTTTAAGCCAATCAGAAACTTCGAGTGCAGTTTCATGTTCTGAATTTAGTTTAAGTGGAGGATGTGCATAAAGGATCCCAGCACACAAAGTAATTCCAATTAAAAATACAGTTATTGTTAGAGTGATATTTTCATTTGAAAATATTTTTGTTATGCTGTTTTGATTTTTTTGATTCATACTAAATTTTTTATAAAAAATATATGCTGCAAATAACACTGAGGTTAATGCAAAAAGAACAGTCATTCCAAAATCAAGAAAACTATCTATATGTAATACAAGCCATCCAGATTCTAGAATAAAAAGAGCCGCAAAAAGTCCAGCAATTTTATTTTCCAATTCTTTTAAAGGTTCGATGAAAACACTAAACCCTATTGCACAGAATAATGCACCCAAAGGAACTATTGCAGACATTAAAAACTCAAGCCCCATTGCTCCAAAAGAACCAAATGACCAGCTATAAACATGGAGAAAAAAATATAAGAAAAACATTCCCGCAGCTGGTAACATAAGCTTTTTTTTACGTGCTGAATATAGGCCAAGCTGAAAAAGAATTGCTCCTGCAGGTCCAAGTATGTAAAAAAACTTTTCAAAATAATTTGATATTGGACCATTAGGATATTTATCGCCTCTATAAGTTTCTGAACCTTTAAGATTTTGGTTTTCGTTTATTACCCACCATAAATCAGATTTAAACAAAGCGCCACTAAGCCAGATTAGTGCTGGTAATGCAAATAAAAATAACACTGCACGATATTCT
>CAYMWD010000202.1:0-1711 GCA_964394025.1 uncultured archaeon
TTTTTTATTATTTCTATGGCACGAGTTTGATTATTTAAAACTCCTTTTTCTTTTCTAATACTTGTCCCTCTTCCTTAAGGAATTCAATTGTAATTTTAACAAGTGTTTTTGTAAGTCCTGCGTCTTCCGAAATTTTTGAAATATGCGCGGGATTTGTTTTTTTAAGCACTGAAAGTATTTTTTCCATTGAGCTTTCCAAAAGAGAATTGTAAATTATATAAAATTCGCCATTAAATGAACGTTGGCCTTTTATTTCTCCATTTTTAATTTGCTCTTTTAATTCTTCTCCGATGCTTTTTGCACGAAGTTCATTTTTCACTACAACAAAACCATCTTTTTCAAGAGTATATTCCTCAAATGGTTTTTCCTTATTTTCAAATTTTTTTTTAACCCCATATACTGGTTTTACTCTGTACACCGGAACTTTATATGATTCATTAAGTTTGAATTTTTCAATTACGCCCGTTTTCAAAAGCTCTTCAAGTTTTTTTAATTCAATTGGTTTGATTTTTTTTTCAAATTTTCCTTCAACTCTATCGCCAAGAGGCCACTCGGCAAGATAACCCATTAATTTTTGTTCAATTTCATCAATAACCTGTTTTTCCTCTTCCTTTTTTTTAGCGGAACCTTCAACCATCACCCATATTCCATCTCGCGCTTTTGATAATTCGTATTCGATTTCTTTTTTTAATCCGAGATTGGCGCATTCTTCGTCTGAAAATTGAAGTATTATTGAATTGTCTCGTTTATTTGCTTCTACCATTAGTATCAATATGATTTAGTGTAGTAGGGAATAAAAGCGTAAGGAATAACCAAAATGAGACAAATGTCTCAAAAAGTTACATTATGGTTATAAACCCATTTTTCTCAATCTTTTAGGGTTTTAATGGGTATTGCAATAGGGGAAATTGTTCCGCGTGAAAAGATTTCTTTGGATTCTCTTAATGGTAAAATTCTCGGGATTGATTCATATAATATCATTTATCAGTTTCTTTCCAGCATTCGCGGGATGGATGGTACGCCTCTCATGGATTCGCACGGGAATGTAACTTCGCATCTAACTGGTTTGTTTTACAGAACTATCAATCTTGTTGAAAGGGGTGTTAAGCCTGTTTTTGTTTTTGATGGAAAACCGCATGAATTGAAATCTGAAACTTTGAAGGAGCGTAATGCAATTCGTACTGATGCGATTGAAAAACATGAAAAAGCGCTTAAAGAAGGGGATATTGAACAGGCAAAAAAGTTTGGTTCAAGGGCTTTGAGGCTTGATGAAAAAATGGTTAATGATGCAAAAGAACTTGTTTCTCTTATGGGTTTTTCTGTTGTGCAGGCTCCAAGTGATGGTGAATCTCAAATTATTGCATTGATGAATTCTGGAAAGGTTGATGGCTGTGTAAGTCAGGACTATGATGCTCTTTTGTTCGGGGCAAGGGAAATTTTCAGAAACATAGGAGTTTCAGGCAAAAGAAAAATTCCCGGTAAAAATGTTTATGCTGATGTTGAGCCTGAAAAAATTGTTCTTCAGAAAGTTCTTTCGGAAAATAACATTACTCGTGAAAAATTAATTTGGATTGGAATTTTGATTGGTACTGATTTTAATGAAAAATTTCCCAAAATAGGTGTAAAAACTGCTCTTAAGCTTGTTAAAGAGCATGATTCTTTTGATGAAATTATTAATGCAACAAAGAATGAGCTTGATTTTGATTGGAAA
>CAYMWD010000203.1:0-1710 GCA_964394025.1 uncultured archaeon
GATAAGTAAGGTTGTTCTTGCGAAATGAGGAAGTTTTTCCTAAATGAAATTAAATTTAAAAAATAAATTTAAAAAAAATTAAAGTTTAAAAAATCAGGTTTTAAAAATCTGACCTGGTTTTAGAATAATAGGTACTGTTTTCAAAATACTTTTTTCTATTCTTGATTTGAATTCGCTCGGATCAGCCGAAATATTATCAAAAGAATTGTAATGCATAGGAATGACATATTTAGGTTTCATTGTTTTTGTCGCGCGCACAGCATCAATAATATCCATTGTACTGTTTCCCCCTATTGGTAAAAGCGCTAAATCCGCATCCACCCTTGAAAAAACATCAGTAAGAGTAGTATTTCCTGCAAAATAAACACTCTCACCATCTTTTGAGATTTTAAAACCAAGCGGATAAAATGAAGCAGGATAATGTGATTCGATTACTTCAACCTCAACACCGCGAAGATTAAATTTTGAACCGGACATCACTTTATGCTTAAGGTTAGAAGGAATATTGAGTTCATTAAGAACTGATTCGTGTCCAACAACAACCGCATTTTCTTTTTTTGCAATAAGTTCAATAAGGTCTTTATCAAAATGATCAAACTGTTCATTACTAACACAAATAAAATCAATATTTTTAAATTTTTCAAGTTTTATTTTGTGATCAAAAGAAGGTTGGAAAGTTGAATCCCCTTCAGTCATGTTCATAAACGGATCAAGCAATATATTTGCACCGTTAAAAGAAATTTTAAAAAAAGAATGCCACAAAAACTGAACTTTCATTTCACCACATAAAAATAATTCACTGCGAGTATATAATGCTATTTGCTTCAGTTCTTTTCACTTTTTAATTAAACTAAGCAAAAAGAAATTATTTAAGTAAGTTAATGTTATAGTTTATCATGAAAAAAATAATTATTATTTTAGTGTTACTTATTTTAGCATCAAATGTTAATGCAATTAAAGTAAATAATTTTGATGTCCAAATTCAAATTGATTCTGAAGGAAAAGCAGAAATAACAGAATATTATTCATTAGGATTTTCAAGTCCTTTTGAGGAAAGAGAATTTACTCAAAAAGCAACAGAATATTCTTCAAATCTTTCAGTTTGGCAAGCAGAACTTGAATTTTTCTTCCCGCATTTTGAAGAAATCGCAGGGAATACAAGAACACAAACAGCAATTACCTTTGATGACGTAACAAAAATACTTACCTTGCAATATGGGTTAAATGAACCTCTTGCAAGACTTATCTCAGAAGAACAAAGGACAGATTTATTTATAATTGACTCAAAACAATGGGCTGCTTTCAAAGAAGCAGGCGCTATTGTAATTCCAGAAAACACGAGCATAAAAATTACTGTTCCAATTAATTCAGAAATAGATGCAACAAAACTTCCAAGTCAAGCAAGTATAAATAATAATGAAATATACTTGACAGGAATTCAGAGCAATTCTATAAACATAGAGTACAAAGTACTCAAACCTATTGCTCCAAGCGGAGGAGAACTTTTTCAGGGGTTATCGGATATTTACCTTATTTTAATTCCAATTCTTGTTGTTGCACTAATAATAGGATATTTTAAAAGAGATGAAATTGATTCAAGAGTAGAATCATTTGTCGTGGAAAATTCAGAAATAAAAAGAAGAGAAACTGAAGATGATTTTGAATTAAAACTAGATTAGTTTTTTTTAAAATTTCTGTGCTTTTTGATTT
>CAYMWD010000204.1:0-1684 GCA_964394025.1 uncultured archaeon
AAATTGATGATATAAGAGTTATTACAAATAAAAGTTCTGGAAAAATGGGTTTTGAAATTGCAAAAGCGTGCGCTCTTGAAGGTGCAAATGTAAAACTTTTGGGCAATGGCGCTAATAATGATTTTTTTGAATTTGAGGAAATTCGTGATGCTGATGAACTTGAAGAAAAAGCACTGAATGAATTAAAAAATGCTGATTATTTTTTTGTGCCTGCTGCAATCCCTGATTTTGAAGTAAAAAAAATGAATGGAAAAATTAATTCAAGTAAAAAGGTTTCTGTGGATTTAATTCCACGCGAAAAATTATTAGAAAAAATTGCGAAAAAATATCCGTCACTAAAAATAATTGGATTCAAAGCACTTTTTGGGTTAAGTGAAAAAGAAATTGAAAAAAAGGCAGAAGAATTTTTGAAAAAAAGAAATCTTTTTGCAGTAATTGCAAATGATTTGAAAAAAAATCCGCCTGGTTTGGATAAAAGTGAAATGTATTTTTGTGGAAAAAATAAGAAATGGCTCAAAGGAGCCAAAGAAAAAATAGCAAAAGAAATTATTGAATTACTTTAATTCAAGCACTTCAAGCCCTGGAAGAGGTTTTCCTGAAAGGAACTGAAGCAGTGCTTTTCCTGCTAATGAAACATGGCTGAAATCCATTGGAACAAGGCCAAAAGAAGTTAATGCTCTTTCTGTGTCTCCTCCACCAACTATGGAATAACACCTATGGAAGGCGATTGCTTCAAGGATTTTTTTTGTCCCAATTGCAAATGCTTTTTTTTCATATACTCCCATCGGACCATTGAATACAACAACATCCGATTGGCGTATTTCTTTTTTGAACAGTTCTGTTGTTTCAACACCAATATCCATTGGAGTATATTCAATTGGAAAATCTGAAATTGGAACTTCTTTTCTTTTATTACCGCCATTGCTTATTGCAAGATCAATAGGAACAATGAGCTTTTGTTCATGTTTTTCCAAAATTTCTTTTGCCTTTGGAACAAGTTCATCAAATCCTTTTTCTTTGAAAAATTTATCTTTTTCACCAAGAGAAATTCCTTTTGCTTTAACAAACAGTTCACCAAACAAACCGCCAATACATGCTTTTTCACAAAGACCTGCATCAAGCATTCCACCCAAAAGTTTTACTGAATCTTGAAGTTTTGCTCCGCCCAAAACAACTAGTTTTCCTTTAGATTTATCTTTTAAATTATCAAGTGCTTCTAGTTCTCTCTGTAAAACAGGACCCACAACACAAGGCATGTATTTTTTGAACCCAACAACAGAAGCATGAGCTCTATGACATACACTCAAAGCATCCTGCACAAATAAATCGCCCAGAGGCCCAAGAGATTTTATAAAATCATCATTAGCATGTTCTTCAGGAGTCTTTTTTTCCTGCTCGTCTTTCTGGAAACGAGTGTTATCAAGAATAAGCACTTCTCCTTCAACAAGATTTTTTATTTCAGAAACATAATCCGAATCCCATTTTGAGAATTTCACTGTTTTGTCAATAAATTTTTTTATAAAATCAGCATGTCTTTTTAGAGAAATGAACCCGTCTTCTCCAGGCCTGCCTTGATGTGAAAGTACAACTACTTTCGCACCTTCTTCACTTAGCGCATAAATTGTTTTTGAATGCTCTCTTAATCTTGAAGATAAAACAACTCTTCCTTCAACAATTGAACTGT
>CAYMWD010000205.1:0-1675 GCA_964394025.1 uncultured archaeon
AGGGGAATGTCAGTTTTAATTCATTGAGATTTTTGAGTATTTCGTTTTTGTTTTCTCCTAGAAACATTTGTGCAAACTTTGGGTCTGTTTCTATTCGTTCCAGGCAAGGTTTCATTGTTTCACCTATTCTTCAGTTATCCTTTTTTTTGCAATGTCATAAAATTCTTTGTCTATTTCACAACCCCACCATCTTCGCTTGTTTTTTCTTGCAGCAATTGCTGTTGAACCAGAACCAATGAATGGGTCGGCTACTATTTCCCCAGGTTTTGTGCTTAAGGCTATTATTTCTCCTATGAGGTCTGTTGGTTTTTCTGTTGGATGATTTCTTCCTGATAATCTACTATAATGACCATTTGAAAGGAATACATTTAATGGTCTTTTTTCTAGTTGGTCAAATTCTTTTCTTCCGTTTGTTGCAAAGATTATCATTTCATATTTTTCTGCATAATTTCCCTTTAGGTCTCCCATTCCATGATTATTTTTTACCCATACTAAACAATTTTTTATTTTGAAGTACCTTGAAATTATTTCTGAGAATTGTGGGTATGTTTTCCATGAACAAAAAACATAGATATGGGTATCTTTCTTACATTTCTTTTTAAGTAGTTTCACTGAATTTTCAAGTAACTTGAATGCTTCTGTTTTATCTCCTTTAATTTCTTTATTTTTATAGCTTCTGTCTTTTGGGTGGTTTGAACAATAATCTATTCCGTATGGTGGGTCGGTTACTACACAGTCAATTGTATTGTCTTTTAGTTCTCCAAGTTTTTCTATGCAGTCACCTAGTTCTATTTTGCTTTCCTCAAACTTTGTTTCTAACCATTTTTCTGGAAACTGTATTTTTTTGTTATTTTCTTTGATTTCTGAAAACATTAGTCCCTCATTCAATTCTTTATTAATTTTACTTAAAAATTCATTCCATATTTGAGATACCCTACTTGGGTTTAAACCATAGCTACCCGCTATTTCTACTTGTTTTAAGCCTTTTAGGTTTTCGTTAATAATAGAATCATTAGTTTTTGAAGTTAGTTCAGAAACTAATGATTCATCTAATCTGACCCGTGGCATGCTATTTCTGTTGTAACCGACTTCTTTGGATACTGATTTTCGTGATACTGAGGATAGTGTTGTCCTCGCCAGAAAATGGTTGCAGAGTAATTGCCAGCTTGTTAAACAGTTTAACAAGCTAAGTCCACAAATTCAAAAAGGAAAAAAAGATTTTCAAGAGATTCCTGATTCGTCTCGGAGTATAGCCAAGTTCCTCGCAAAAAACGGGAAGTGAGGGGCAGGGAAAACAAAGAGAAAACCCTGCCCCTAGTGGGTTGCCTTACTCAAAAGTTTAAGAATAACTAACTTGTTTAGGCATACTCGGTTCAGTTACTGAACCAATAACCTGCCACAAGAAAGCAAACACAAGAACAATCGGAACAAGCCCAAACATTACCTTAATGAAAGCAGGGTAAAGAACATAGTTTGCAGCATCCACAATAGGAAACAGGTCTCCTACAAAATCATTGTAGATAGGAAAATACATCATGTAAACAAAAATAGTTACAGGAATTAACATTATTTGATACCAGTTCATGCAATCACTCAAAACAATAATTCAAACCTTTCCTTTTCAACACCAAAAATCTTGTTTGATTTTCTTTTTCGCAGTGGCTTTGTAACATCA
>CAYMWD010000206.1:0-1673 GCA_964394025.1 uncultured archaeon
ACAAAATTTTTGTACACTGCTTTTTCAACAATTCCTATGCTTATTGCTATGATTGGCGGGTCAAGAATTGGCAAAGATGCTAATGCAGATATGCAAGGCAAAACAAATTTGTTCGAAGGAACTTGGGATTACTTTGCATATTTATTAATCGCAATTGTACTTGCAATTGCAATAGGTTTTTTTGCAGATTCTTTTCCCGTAATTTCGCTCGGTTTATGAAACAAAGAATTAATAAGTTTCAAGAACTAATTTGCTACTATGCCTGAAATGGATCAGAACAGTATTTTCAAAATAATAATTCTTGTTGTTTTACTTGCAATATTTAGTTTTGTAATTGTTCATTTTAATGTTGTTTCTTGCAATGTTTTTACAAATACTGGCTGTGATGTTTATTATTCACTAGTTTCAGGAGGCAAACCACAGATACTTATATTACACGGCGAAGAAGGAATGGGAAACCCAGAATTTCTTTTTGATGTTTTAAGAGGTCCAAAATTCAGTGCACGAGTAAACATTAAATCAATGGAAATTATTTCTTTGCCTGTTCTTACTGAATACCAACTTGTTATTGTTGAAAAAGCAAAAGAAATGAGCAATGATAATTTCAAAATGTTTCAAGAATATGTTGCAAGAGGCGGAAAACTTATTTGGGTTGGTGATGCAGGTACAACTTCGGTAAAAGAAGAATCTGATTTAAATTATTTTTTAACACACAGTCAAAGAAGTACTGCTGGAGAAGATAAATTTATTGGACCATGGGCAAGAGTTGATGGAGATAAACAAGTTTCATTCGATTATCTTCTTGGAGTTAATTACAAAGGAAATTATTGTAATCTTATTGAATGCAGAGAAAAAGAATTAGTTGGAAATATTGATTTTATTGACCAAGATGAAGAATTAGTAAAAGGGCTTTCACAAGGACTTGGTTTTTATGGAAACTTTTCAGTTGTTTCAATAAACAATGATTCTTATCAAGAAACACTTGCATTTTTAGAACACGGAAGTAATTTACTTGCAACACCTAGCGAAGAATATTTTTGGCTAACTAAAGAAAGAAATAATTTTGGAAAAACTTTCCCATTAATTGTAGTAAGTGGTTTTGGCGGAAGAGTTGTGTACTATGCTTTCCCCCCAGAATATGTTGTAAGTGATAAGATGCCTCTTGACAAAGATACAGGCGAACCAATTAAGTACTGGGGAATTTTAGAAAACATGTACTATGGGATGCTTTACAAATGATTAAATTTGAATTGATTTTTTAAGATATATTTATAAACAAGGGGAAACTAATATAGAAACGAATATATACCTCCGAATCTATATCATTATTAGCGGTTAACCGGTGATTTATTGGGCCTTATTGACAGTATAAAAGGAATTTACTACAAAGCTGAAGAAAAATATTACAGCATATTAGATAAGCTTGATGATAAAATTCCAGTTTATGAAATTGTTGACCCTGTTGATAAAGTAGTGCCTAGTTTTGTACTTGTACTTATTCTTTTTTTATTATTAACAGCATTTATTGTTGTAAGTGCAATGGGAATTTTATTTCCAATCTCTAATGATACACTTATTGTTCAAGTTCTTGATGAAGATAATGCTGGAATGTCCGGTGTAACTGTTACATTTTTTGAAGATAATAGTTTACTTGAGCAAGGAGAAACTGATAA
>CAYMWD010000207.1:0-1671 GCA_964394025.1 uncultured archaeon
TAGTACTACAGGTGATTTCATGATGTTTAGAAAAAATTCGTTGCTTGCTCTTGCAGGCTTTATGATTATAACAATCATATTATCCGGTTGTACAGGAAATATTCCTGACCCAAATTTCCCTAACGGAAATACAGATTTACAGGAACCTCAAAGGTTCTCAAGCTATGCAGAATTAAAAGCTGCTTTTGATGAATCGGGAAGCAATAGTTACGGAATGTACAAAATGCTTGATGGCGGAATAATGCCAACAGCTATTGCCGAAGCTTCAATGGATGCAGTTGCAGGCAATTCTAATCAAGCAAGAGGTTCTGATGATTATTCAACAACCAATATTCAAGTGCAAGATGTTGACGAAGCTGATATCGTAAAAAGCGATGGACGATATATCTATAATTTTTCTAAAAATATGCTTGTTATTACTGATGCATATCCGATAGAAAATTCAAAGATTGTTTCAGAAACAACTCTTGATGGAATTTGGCCTAATGAAATGTTCATTAGCAACAATAGAATTGTTATTTTTGGAACAGGTTATGCAGTTAATGCTGAAACAGGAATGTATGATGAATATATGCCTTATTATTACAGCTCTGATGCTAAAATTCAAATTTATGATATAAGCGACAAGGCATATCCTAACAAAATTAAGGAATATTCATTCAATGGAAATTACCTTACTTCAAGAATGGTTGGAGATAATGTTTACTTTGTTGTAAACAGCTACCCTTACTACAATAATTATTATAGAGGATATGAACTGATGGATGATACATTAGAAACAGGCGGAGAAAAACCTGCAACACAAAAAGAGGAAGAGGAAAATATTATTCCTATGATGACAGTAGACGGAACTGAAATGAGAATTGCAGAACCAACTGAGATTATTTATCTTCCGCCTATGCCTGCTGAAAGTTTTGTTACAATTGGGGCAATGAATATTAATACAGGAAAGCTCGAAAAAGAAACTGTTGCAGGAAGTGCAGAAAGTGTTTTTGCTTCTACTGAAAACATTTACCTTGCATCACAAGTTTGGTTGCAAAGAGAAACTCCTATTGTAAAGGATACTCCTGTTGCAAAAGATGTTGAAAGAATGATTGTAGGAGATGTTGAAAGAACAGTAATCAATAAATTCAAAATTAAAAATGGTTCAATAGGATTTGTTGCGCAGGGAAATGTTCCAGGTAGAGTTTTGAATCAATTTTCAATGGATGAATTTAAAGAAAATTTTAGAATTGCTACTACAGTAGGCCAAGTTTGGCAAACAGGTGCAACAAGTAAAAACAATCTTTATGTTCTTGATGAAGAATTAAACACTATAGGTAAGATTGAAGATATTGCACCAGGAGAAAGCATTTATTCAGTAAGATTTATGGGTGAAAGAGCATACATAGTTACTTTCAAAAAAGTGGACCCATTTTTTGTAATTGATGTTGCAGACCCATATAATCCACAAATACTTGGAAAATTAAAGATTCCAGGTTATTCGGATTATTTGCACCCTATTGATGATACTCACATCATAGGTTTAGGAAAAGATGCAGTAGCATCAGATTATGGTGATTTTGCTTGGTATCAAGGAATCAAAATGGCTGTGTTTGATGTAAGCGATGTATCAAACCCTAAAGAGATGCATAAAATAATTATCGGTGACAGAGGAACAGATTCTTATGC
>CAYMWD010000208.1:0-1618 GCA_964394025.1 uncultured archaeon
GCTGAAGAAAAATTCCTAAAAAAACATTATAAAAAAATGCCAAGAACAATGTTGAGGTATGCAATTGAAAAATTCGATGAATCCAAAAGAAAAGCTTACTTAAACGGAAAAATCTGATTCGAATTAATTTGTAAAAGAAAAGAGAAATTTTATAACTCATTTGTAAGCGATATTTATAAGACAAAAATATACTAATGCACATTAGTTATGTAGAAGAGATATGTATGGGCATAAGTTTTCAGAAAAAAAAGTATGAGCAAAATGCTATTTTCGGCATGTTGAATCCAATGTTAAGTAATTGGTTCAAAGAGAGCTTTGGCTCATTTACAGAACCCCAGCTTTATTCAATTCCCAACATTCACTTTAGACAAAACACACTGATAAGTGCTGAGACCGGCACAGGAAAAACACTTAGTGCTTTTACTTCAATTTTAAGCGAATTGCTAAACATGAATGATGCAAAAACGCTGGAAGACCGAGTTTATTGCGTATATATTTCCCCTTTAAGAGCGCTGAATAATGATATTCACAGAAACCTCTTGCAGCCACTCGAAGAAATAAAAAAAACAGCAGAAAAAACCAAAGATGAAAACGGAAAAAAGAAAAAAATTGACATTAGAGTTGCTGTAAGAACCGGAGATACTACTCCTAGTGAAAGAGCAAAAATGGCCAGAAAACCCCCGCACATTTTAATCACAACGCCTGAATCACTTGCAATAATTCTTAATGCGCCTAAATTCAGAGAAAATTTTAGAGGCGTTGAATGGACAATAATTGATGAAATTCATTCGCTTGCTGAAAATAAAAGAGGAGTTCATTTGTCACTTACAATGGAAAGACTACAAAGACTTTCACCAAGCATGTGCAGAATAGGTTTAAGTGCTACTGTTGCTCCGCTTAACGAAGTTGCAAAATTTCTTGCAGGATATGAAAAAGGAATTGAACGGGATTGTAAAATCGTTGATGTTTCATTTTTGAAAAAACTTGATTTAAAGGTTATTTCCCCGCTTAAAAGTTTTACAAATACAACAACTGAAGAAACACAAGGAGCACTTTACAGAACAATTCATGAGCTTATTCAACACCACAGAACAACTTTGGTTTTTACAAACACTAGGAGTGCAACTGAAAGAGTTGTTCACAACCTAAAAGAAAAACACCCTACTTTATACAATGAAGCTAACATAGGCGCACATCACTCTTCACTTTCACGCGAGCTTAGGCTTAATGTTGAAGAACGATTAAAACAAGGAAAATTAAAATGTGTTGTATGCTCTACTTCGCTTGAACTTGGAATTGATATTGGTTATATTGATCTTGTAATTTTACTCGGGTCGCCTAAAAGTATTGCACGCGCCATACAAAGAATTGGAAGAAGCGGACATCAACTACACAGCACGGTAAAGGGCAGAATTATTGTGCTTGAAAGAGATGATTTAGTTGAATGTTCAGTAATGCTGAAAAGCGCAATGGAAAAAAAAATAGATAAAATAAGAATTCCAAAAAATTGCCTTGATGTTTTAAGCCAGCACATTTATGGAATTGCAATTGAAGAACAAATTCACATTGAAGAGCTTTACAAATTAGTAAAACAAAGCTATTGTTACCACGAACTTTC
>CAYMWD010000209.1:0-1614 GCA_964394025.1 uncultured archaeon
AGGAGTCTATCTTCCTCCTTTTGGAATGGGTTGGGTTGATGCGTTTTCAAAAACAAAAGGCACAGTTTTTGGCAAAGAATTTGATGGAATTGGGCATCTTCAAAAAGTTGTCGGAATTACAACTTCAGGGTGTTTTAACTGGGGAAATATATTTTTTAAAAGCGGTTCATCGTTTTCTTTTTTTGGAGTAAGGCCAGAAAAAAAATTAAAAAATATGTTCCATACTTATGTTTCATTTTATAATCATAAAACTAACAAAGTTTTATTGTTCAAAAAACCTAAACTTGCTATTGTGAAAAAAGGAACTAAAAATCCTGAATGGGTTGTTTCTGGAAGTGACAAAAATAATGGATTTAAAATACATTTGAAAACCTATATGAAAAAGAAATTTAAATTTGAAGGTGGCGGATGGCAAGTATATGAAGAATATGGAGTTTCTGTAAAAAAATTAAATTTGACGATTAATGGTAATAAAATATTGCTCAAAGATTTAGGTAAAGGAATTGGAACTTTTGAAGACGCCTATGGGTTTGTGATTTAACCTGTAAAATTACTAAATTAAAAACAATTAAATATTTCAAATTTTATATATTTTTATGAAATTAAATGAAATTTTAAAATTAATTGCGCTAATCATACTTTGTCAATTAGCAGGAATTATTGGGTCTATTTTTACTATTTCTTCAATTAGTTCTTGGTATGCATTTCTAAATAAACCGTTTTTCAATCCGCCTTCGTGGTTATTTGGCCCTGTTTGGATTTCACTTTATGCATTAATGGGAATTTCACTTTATCTTATTTGGAGTTCAAAGAATTCTTCTGAAAAATCAGGTTCATTAAAAATTTTTGGGATACAACTTGTTCTTAACGCTTTATGGTCAATATTTTTTTTCGGACTCCAGAACCTTTGGCTTGCGTTCGTGGAAATAATTATTCTTTGGTTTGCAATATTTTTTACTATAAAAAAATCATTAAAAGTCTCAAAAAAATCAGCATATCTTCTTATTCCTTATTTGCTGTGGGTTAGTTTTGCAGCAATTTTAAATCTTTCAATCGCGCTTCTTAACTGATTTTATAAAACAATTCTCCCATTTTTTAATTGTTCGGTTTTCTTTATTTAGTGATCTCTAGTGAATAAGGATTTGATTGAAAAAATTTGGACAATTGATTCAGAAGATGATAGAAAAGGCACTTGGTGGTGGTGGTTTTGGCTATTTTTTATTGACAATCCCAAAAATCCTGAAAAACCTCATCAATTAATGATTCTTTGGTCAACTAAAAATGAAAAATCAATTAAATGCAATAACCGCACTTTTAGTTTTCCGCATGACATAAAATTTTCAAAAAACAAAGCAGAATTTGACGGAGTAACTGCTGCATGGTATTATAATGGAAAAATGCATCATAATTATATTTTGGAAGAATGTGATTTAACTCTTTCAAAAAAACCTTACCTTTTGAAAGCAGATTCAAAAAATAAAACTTCTTTTTTTGAAAAAACCGGAAAATTTAAAGTGCTGATTATTATTGGAAAAGATAAATTTAATTTTATTATGACTTTTGATGAAAAAGACCCTTTTACAAAATACACTTACACAAAAGGAAAATATCCTC
>CAYMWD010000210.1:0-1613 GCA_964394025.1 uncultured archaeon
AACTTATGATGCCGCAGGGCTTTACGGAGAATATACTTCTGAAAGATTAAGTGTTGCTTCAGGGGATACTAAAACTGCAAATATCACTCTAAGAGAAGATATTAAAGGTCAAATTTCTTTCAAAGTTGTTGATAAAAAAAGTAAGGCTGAATTAGAAAATGCTACTGTAAAATTATTTATTGCTTCAAGTGATGAACAGATTGCAAATCTTGACACTGATGATTCAGGTGAAGTTTCATTTAATATTAGTAGAGAAGTTGAATACAAGGCTATTGTTACTGCAGATAATTATCAAATTGGAAGAGTAAGCGGACTTAGAATAAGTGAAACAGCAGTTACTGTTGAACTTTCAACTTGTACACCTAACACTTGCGGAAGTTTAAAAGTTAAAGTTGTTGATCAGGATAATGAACCTATTGAAAATGCAGTTGTTGCACTTTATGATGCTTCAACCAATTTCCTTTCAGGTTATGATTCAAGAACATCAGACATTAATGGGGTTGCAGAATTTTTTGGAATAGGGTCGGGAAATTATTATGCTTTTGGTTTTAGAGAAGGGTTTGCAGGAAGAAGTGACGCAGGTTACTTCAACAGTGTTGGAAGCGATGATGACCAAATTGACCTTACAGTTACAATGGAAATCGGAGACGGCATTGTAAGAGTTACTGTAAAGGACAAAGAAGGCAAAGCAGTTCCATTCCCTACAATTGGAATCTTTGATGCAAGAACAAATGAATTAGTTGGTTCTGATTTTGGAAATGTTGACGGAATAAAAGAATTTACACTTAAAGCAAATAGAAAAGTTTACATTATTGCAAGCAAAGATGATGAACTCATTTATGCTCAGTATACTACTGCAAAAAAACCAATTATTGTTTCAAGCGTACAGGATTTTGCAATTACAATGGAACCGCCTATTTTGAAAGATAATGTTGAAATTCAGCTTATTGGACTTTATTATAATGATGAAAGAGCAACTAATGTAAAAGCAGGAGACAAGTATATTGCTAAATTTAAACTTAGAATCCCTGAAGAAAAAGAATATGATAGAACAGGAATACACATTCGAACAGGCGAAGATGTTCTTATAGAAAAGGACAATATACTCATTAAAGGAGATAATGCTCCAAGAACATCACAAGTTAGAGCTACTACATTTGAAGCTGAAAATAGCGGACTTGGAGAAGAAGATTATGCATTTACTGTTGATGATGCAAAATGGGTTAATGTTGAATGGATTGGTCCAATGGCTGGAGTTTATGAAATTGAAGCAGAACTTGAAATCAAAAATTCTGCAGCATTAGGAGAAAAACTTAAATTATTCTATAGAGCTTGGGGCGAAGTTGACAATGATAGGGATAGATTCCCTGAAGATGAAAGAGTAAGCGAAGAACTTTACAGTAATGTAAAACAAGAAATACTTGAAGTTGGGATTGTAACTCTTTGCGATGAAAGTTTTTGTTTTACTTCAAGAATTGTTGATAAAGAAGAGGCACTTGCAGAATCTGTTGTTGATACTTATAATGCAAGAGTGTTCAACCCTTATAGCATTTCGTTTATTCTTACAAATAATTCAGAAACACGGATTCACAATACTGCAAATTTAAGAATTG
>CAYMWD010000211.1:0-1603 GCA_964394025.1 uncultured archaeon
TCAGGCAAAGAATGTTCTACTGGTTCTTGTATTGTTCCAATAAAAGAGCCAAATAATGTTTCTCCTGTTTCAAACAATAATAATAATTCAAATTCTTCAGGTGATTCTGGTGCTAGTGGTGGAGCTGGTGGTGGAGGAGGTGGCGGTGCTTTGAGTAGTGAGGGGTATAAGGCAAGTACTCGCGAATTTACTTTTGGAGATGTTTTGCTTGGCGAACCTGCTTGGCCAATGTTAAAAGTTTCTCATGGCTTGCCTAAACAGACTCCTTTTTTGGTTAAAATTGTTGTTACAAAAGAAGGTGAAATTGTTTTTGAGTCTAAAGAGCGTGTTCCTTTGTTGGAAGGCGGAAGATCATTTACTGTTTTTTTTGAGGACTCTTGGGTTCCTATTGTTGAAGGGGATTATCTGGTTGAAATTGTTCTTTCATCTCCTGATGAAAGTTTGAAATATGATGTTCAAGAGTTCTCCTATTCAGTTGGTTCTGAGTCTGTTGAAATTAAAATTCATGATACTAATAAATTGGTTGATATTAGTTCTGATGTTAATGTTACATTAGATTCTAATGTTTCTTCTAATTTGAATGATTTTAAGGTTGATTTACCTATAATTGCAGTTATTGCGGTTATTCTAGTGACTGTTCTTGTTGTTTTGAGGTTTAGAAAAAAATAAATTAGTTTATTTAAGCTGCTTTTTTCTTTCCTTTTTTCTTCAATCTGAAGTCGTCTTTTTTGCATTTTCTGCACTTATCTGGTTTTTTTATGCCGTTTCCGCGGTTTTTTGCCCCGCATTGCATACAAATCCATACGTCGTCAAAAAGTCTGCCTGCTGCTACTGCTGATAATACTGCCATAAAATACACCTTTTTTTTACAAAACTTTAAAAACTATTCCTGAGACTTTCATTAGTAGTTTATTACTTAATCCTAAAGTGAAACTATTAAAAAGCTATTTGGATGCTTTAATTTTAGGAAAAGCAAGAATGCCCCTGTCGTCTAGCCCGGTCAAGGACACTGGCCTTTCAAGCCAGTAACGTGGGTTCAAATCCCAGCGGGGGCAAACCCTTTTCTTTCTCTTGCAAGAGCAAGAAAAGCGTTTACGGAAAAGAAAGAGAAGCGGCTAACGCTTATAATTCCTTTTTTCTGCCGCTTTTTTGTGTGCTTCTAATCCTTCAATAGGGGCTAGCCTTGAGGCTATTTGAACCATTTTGTTGGAACCTTTTTTCGAGATTTTTTGGTATGTGAGTATTTTCACAAAATCCTTTACGGATAAGCCGCCGGTGTATTTGGCTGCTCCGTTTGTTGGCAGTGTGTGGTTTGTGCCTGAGCAGTAATCTCCAAACACTTCTGCGGAGTATTCTCCTATGAATAGGGAACCGTAGTTTGTAAGCTTCTTGATTATTTTTGAAGCATTCCTTAATTGCAGTTCCAAGTGTTCAGGTGCTTTCTTGTTCGATAATTCTATTGCTTGCTCAATTGAATCTGCAAGTATTATGCTGCTTTGTGCAATGCTCTTTTCTGCAGTTTCTGCAGTGGACAATTCTTTCAATTGTTTTTCAACTTCCTTATTTGTTTTTTCTGCAATGGTTGTTGAAGTTGTAACTAGAA
>CAYMWD010000212.1:0-1593 GCA_964394025.1 uncultured archaeon
ACAGAAAACAAATACCTAATTATTTGGACAACCACTCCATGGACCTTGCCCTCAAATACAGGAGTAATGGCAAACCCAAAAGTTGATTACGTTGAAGCAGAAGTAGCAGGTCAAACATGGATACTTGCAAAAGAAAGATTACAACAATTAATGGACGCAATAGAAGCAGGATATATTGTAAAAAAAGAATTCAAAGGAAAAGAACTTGAAGGAGTAGAATATGAAAATCCACTTACAGTAAATCTAAAACTTGAACCAATGGAAAACGCTTACCGAGTTATTATGAGCGAAAGGTATGTGAATGTTGAAGATGGGTCAGGATTAGTTCATACAGCGCCAGGTTGTGGAAAAGAAGATTTTGATGCAGGAACAAAAGCAGGCTTACCAGTAGTAAGCATAGTAAACATCAATGGTCTGCTTACAGAAGAAGGTGGAAAGTATGCTGGAAAAAAAGCAAGAATAGTTGATTCTGAAATTGTTTCAGACTTAGAAGAAATGAATGCACTTGTATACAAACACAAGTACACACATGATTACCCAGTATGTTGGAGATGTAAAGAACCGTTGATTATGATTAGTGCACCACAATGGTTTTTCAGAGTAAGCAAAATACAACAAAAAACAATTGAACTTAATGAGGAAGTTAATTGGTACCCAGCATGGGGAAAAGATAGGTTTAGAAATTGGCTTGAAAATTTAGGTGATTGGCCAGTATCAAGACAAAGATATTGGGGAACTCCTTTGCCTATTTGGAGATGCGATAAAGAAGAATGTGAAGAACAAGTAATAATTGCATCAAGAAAAGAACTTGCAAAATATTATAATAAAGAAGTAAAAGATTTACACAAACCATGGATTGATGAAGTTCAATGGAAATGTAAATGTGGCGGCACAATGAAACGTGTCTCAGAAGTATTAGATGTGTGGTTTGATTCAGGAGTAACAAGTTGGGGTTCAATAGGTTATCCTGAGAACAAAGAAAAGTTTGAGAAATACTGGCCAGCAGATATTAATATTGAAGGAAAAGACCAAATTAGAGGATGGTGGAATTCACAATTAATTACATCAACAATCTGTTTTGATGATAAACCATTCAAAGCAATCGCAATGCATGGAATGGTACTTGATTTGGGAAAGAAAAAAATGTCAAAATCAGAAGGGAATATTGTTGCACCAAAAGAAGTAATAGAAAAATACAACAGAGATTATTTGAGATTTTATCTTGCAAAAGAATTCAAAGGAGAAGATATTGTATTTGACTGGAATGCGTTCAAAGACATTAGCAGATTTTTCAACACATTTTGGAATTCATTCAATTATGCAGCAACATACCTTGACCTTGATTTAGGTAAATACGCAGAAATTAAAAATACAAATTTAAAAGTTGAAGATAAATGGATAATTAGCAAACTTCACACACTCATTAAAAAAATGCAAAAAAATTACGACGAATATGCATATTCAAAAGCAGTAACAGAAATCGAATATTTCTTATTAGAAGAATTCTCCAGAACTTACATTAAACTAGTAAGAGACAGAGTTAAAGAAGACAAAGAAACTTTAAGCGTAGTATTTAGTCACGTGTTTTCAAGC
>CAYMWD010000213.1:0-1556 GCA_964394025.1 uncultured archaeon
ACTCGCAGACAGAGGCGGAAAAATTGAAGGCGTTAAAATAAATTTTCCAAAAACAAAAACATACCCTTCTAAATCAATTGAAACTCCGTTCTTTGGAACAAAAAAAATAAAACTAAACATAGATTATGCAAAAAAAATAAGCGGACTTGAAATAAATTCAAAAGAAATTATTTCTTTGCTTGAAAAAGCAGGAATGATTGCAAAAATAAATGGAAAAAATATTGATGTTGAATACCCTGATTATAGAGTAGATGTTTTTCACCCAGTAGATATTATTGAAGATATTTTGATTGGCTACGGATACAACACAATTCCAACAGAAAAAATAGAAATGAGTGTAATTGGCGCTGAAAAAAAAGAATCATTATATTTAGACAAAGTTAGAGACGTATGTGTAGGAATGGGATTGCAAGAAGTTCTTACATTTATTCTTTCTTCAAGAGAAAAACAAGAAAAAATGACAGGATTTAAAAAACAAGAATTTGTAGAAATAGCTAATCCGGTTTCATCAAACTGGGCAATAATGCGAAAAAACATTTACCCTGAACTGCTTGATTTCCTTGCAAAAAATAAACACTACGAATACCCTCAGAAAATATTTGAAATAGGAAAAACACTTGAAATTGACAAAAAAAGCGATACTGAAACAAAAGAAAACAATAGGCTTTGCGTAGTACTTACAAACACAGGTTATGGTTTCACGCATATAAAATCAGTATTTGAAGCAATATGCAGAGAACTTGGAAAAAAATGCAATGTAAAAGAAATAAATCACCCTTCGCTTAAAGAAGGCAGAAGTGCCTCAATAAGTGGCGACTCAGAAGGAATTCTCGGAGAGCTAAAAGAAGAAATTGCACAAAACTTTGGATTACAAAAACCAGTAATAATACTTGAAATGGATTTGTAAATCAAAAAAGAGTAGTTTGTTTTCCTATTAGTTCATCTTTAGGTTCTTCACCAGAATTATCATCAGACTCTTGCTCTTGAACGGTCATTTCAGAAACTTCTTCAATTGCTTCGCCAAAAATTCTTTTTGGTTTTGCATGTTCAATCTTAATTTCTTCAGCAGCCTCAATTATTGATTTTACTTTTTTAGTGTCAGGTTTTGTGTCAAGTAAAAAAGCAAGTTCGGCATCATCAAGCCCAAATGCAGCAGCCATATTTATCGCATTTTTTTTATCTGAAAAAATTGCTTTCAAAAACGGCAAATCTTTTGAAATTATTTGTCTAGAAGAAGAATGCATTTTAGAGCCAATTTTTTTACCCAATTCTTTTTTCATTGAACGAATACCAGAAGTTTTAGAAAGAACAGAAAGCAATAAAGGAAACTGATACATCACAAAACTATTGTAAGGTTTCTTTTTTGACATTGCTACGCCTTCACACATTAATTCAGAAACATACCTCAAAAAACCCCAATATTGTTTTCGGTAAATTCTACCCTTAAAAATATCAGCTCTTGAAAGCCTATCAAATGAAAGTGCAATATCTTCAGCATCTAAATATTGACGAGGAATATTTTCATCAACCCAACTGAAAAGAAGATCATTATTGAT
>CAYMWD010000214.1:0-1540 GCA_964394025.1 uncultured archaeon
TTTGCAGTTTTAATTATTCAACTTTTTGAATTTGCTGTTGATTATTTCTTTTTGATTGGAAATTATTTTTCGCTTTTTATTGCACTTGTTTTTTTAGTTCCTTTTCTCGAAGTCATGAAAACAAGAATTTATATGAATAGATTTGCTATTGTAAAAAATTATAATCCTGGTGAGTAAATCTTAATGCATGAACATTTCCGAATATTTTATCCGCTTCTTTTTCATTTTCTGCTGAATAAATAAAACCGTAATTTTTTCTTATTTTTGGGTTCATTTCCAAAAGCATCTGATTTGTTAATTTATTTTCTTTTATTAATCCAAATCGATTAATTGCAGTTTCAGCGGGGCATTCAGTAACAAGAAAATCATTTTTTCGTATGTCTAAAATTATATTCTCTGCGATTTTATATGGGTTTTTTTCATTTAATTTGCTGCAGATTCTCCAAATTCCTGCAAGGCAAACTACACTTTTGCTTTTTTTAATTTCATCATCATTAAAATAGTTTCTTTTTGCGAGTTCAGTTTTTTTGGAATTTTCAAGTTCTTTTATAGAATCACATATTTCTGTTATTCGTTCTGAAAGTGCATTTTCATTTTCTATTGTCTCTGAAATTTTATCAAGATTCAATGCAACTGCCTGAAGAATAGAACTATCAGCTCCTAAAATAACTCCGAAAGAATGCATTGTAACTTTGTCTTTTGAATTATCTAAAATTAGATAATTTTTATTGTCATATTTTTCATCTATTAATTTAAGTTGGTATTTCGTATCCACTGAAATATGGTATTTAAGATTATTTTTTTTGTTTGAAATTATCTCATTTGCAAGTTCTATTGCATTTTTCTTTTTTCTTGATTTTTTTTCCCATTCAAAATCAGAGAATAAAGCAAGTTCAGCATTTTCTGTTTTAACTAATCCAAGAACTTTATCCATTGTTTCAGAAATCTCTTTTGTTTTTTTAGGTGAATTTTTTTCTTCAGCGCATGAAAAATTAATTGCTTTAATTGAAACAGGGCATGAATAATATTTTTCTTTTCTTTTAATTTGTACAGCTATATCCTCTGGTTTTCCGTCAAAAAATTTAACATACGAAAAAAGTTTAGTTGAAAAATCTTCAGAAGAAAATATGTGTATTAGTGAATCAAAATGAAGCTCTCTTGCATTTTTAGGAATTTTAATCATCCAGTTGTATTCTTTTAATATTTCACTATTTTCAAAAAAACAATTTTCTATTTTTTTTGTAACTTCAAATACGGGCATTCCAAGTCTAGCGTATTGCTGGTGAATGGGTTCATGGCCGTACTCTAAAAGTTTAACGCTAACCATTTCTCTTATAAGTTGGGTATTAAGGTAATCAATTTTCAAATCTTTGATTTTATCTTCAACTTCGCTTCCTATTTTTTCAGCGACTGCTCTGCTTACTTTTGTTTCCTTAATAAGGGATTTGATTATATTTCCTCTGTCAAAAGCTTCTCTTCTTTCTTTGGATGTAAAGACTTTAAGTTTTTCAAATGATTGAAAAGTTTTTGCCGCTTCAGG